>JANPNJ010000167.1:0-8779 GCA_031427395.1 Burkholderiales bacterium | reverse complement strand
AAATCCAAATTGTACTTCGTGAGAGTGATGGCCTGCGCGCTCGATAGTGGGCGGCTGAGCGGTCCTTTTCCACTCTCTTCCCTCGCAATATCTCGATATTGCTCGGTCAGTCGAGTGAAAAATTACTCGCTCATCCACTCGGAAACCGCTGCATCGGTTTCCGGTTCAGCGGGCGCGGCGCATGCGCCGCGAAACCCCCGCCTCACCGCGTCGAACGCGCCCCCGTGAAATATGCAGGCTAGGACATTTGCCGGTGTCAAAGCCGACAATGAATCCCCCAGGTATTTTTATCACGCGCCGCCAATAAAGGAACCCACCCGCGCAGGTGGGTGAACATTGCGGTTGGTGGACAAGGCACCAACAAGCCGCGCCGCAGGCCATCAGCCGTCAGTTTGGCGCAGCAACGCCAGATATTGACGGACCACCTCTGGCCAGCCGGTGTTGTTGAGATCGTCGAAGGCCGCATTGGGGCTGGCATAAACGACACGCGCATATTTGCTGACCGGCAGTGTGCCGTCAGGCAAAAAAATGGACAACCCGTTGTAGCCATAAATCGCCGACTCCCGGCAGGTGGAGGTGCCGACAACAGCCGCATGGGCTTGTGTCACCAATTCCGTGCATTGGGCAGCGAGCGGGGATGGTGCAGGACTGCCCGCCGCATCCAGTGCAAGCGCCGAAAAAAATTTGACCAGATCGCGTTTGTCGGCGAAGGAGTGCGGAATGACCGGGCAGCGGATCGCTGCCGCATGAAACGTGTCTGCCCAGCGGTTCCAGTCCTGCAGGAGCGTGCGACAGACCGCCGTCAGTGCGCCGAGGACAGCAGCGATTTTGTCCAGCGCAACAACTGAGATGACATTGCGCGGCCGTGCGGTCCGGCTGTAGGCGGTGACAATCTGGCGGGCGATTGCGGCATCGTCCGGGGCAAAGGATGGATCGAGTGCCAGCGGCCATTCCCTGAACGGCAGCCCGTGCCGCACCGGGGTGCCGGATTGATTGGCGACCATCAGCCGTCCGTGCGGTTGCAGAACGGTCGCCAGTTCAAGAGTGGCGACCTGGCAGGCGTTAAAACAAAGTACATCGTATTTTTTGATTGCGCGACGGCGCGCGTCCGACAGGGCATGATGCAACTCGAGCAAATCCAGCCAATCCCCGACTACAAAGGACGTGGCTTGCATTGGCGTTTGCCCGGCGGATTCAAAATTTTCCGCAGGCGGCCGTCTTATCATCACAACGGCACCCGGGCCATCGCCGTGCCCCCAAAATACCAGCGCGGTGCGACCGGGCTGGACGGCGGCGATGCGGGTGTCAACAGACAGGAGAAAATCCTCGACGCTGATTTGCGTGGTCAGATTGCCCGATGCGCCGTTCACGGCAAAGCCGAGCTCACCTTCCAGTTTCACCGGTGAACCCACCTTCATTTCAAATTGCCGTGTTTCCGCCCACAGCATGACATCCGGCACCACTTCACCATTGTTGTTTTGTGTAGGCTGTGCCTGGAATTTCCGTTGCCATTTGACGATGGCGACCGAGTCGGTCAGCCTGGACGCCTGCAATGCATGCAGGCCGCGCAATTCCTCCAGTACCGAAAAGTCCAGCCAGTGAATGTTTGGCGGTGTCGCAAGAGTCGTGTCATCCTTTGATTTGATGAATAGCCCAATGACAACCTTCATGCGGCAATCAGTCGGCCGCAGTTGTGCGCAGTATCAATACATTCAGAAAAGCCGCGCGAAAATTTCTTCCGGCCTCATCGAATTCAAGCCAGCCGCGCGCCTCGTAATCGCTGTCAAAGACAGTTCCGCCAACAGCCGTGTAGTTGCCTGGACCCTGCACCAAAACGAAACCGTTGTGGTCATACGGGCTCGGGTTGGCGGGATCAACGTAGGGAATGCCGGCGTCACAATCCGGCCAGGTCGGGCACATCACACCCAATTCACCGCCGCCATTTGCGCCAATTCCAATCACAACATATATTGTCCGTATTGTCATAATAAATTTCCCTTGGGTTGGTGATGATTTCATTTCAAACATGAGTGTAACCGCAAAATTTATTTGTGGCATCGGTTTCATGCTGTTTGCGGCCGATGCTGGTGGCGCGCCTGGCGAGGTGTCAAAACCCAACCGAATGGTTTGGCGGGTGGCGTTCGTGACCAATGTTCCTGAGGAGGAAAGCCTGCGCATGGTGGCACAAATCGAGGCAAAGACCCGCGCGCGTTTCGACCGGTCAGGGCACCGTATTGCCACCACCCTGACGGTCATGCAGCAAGGGGAAAGCGTGCCGGGCGTGGTGGGCAAAGCACTGAGCAACGCCCCCGATCTGGTGGTGGTGATGGCCGCATCGCTGGCCGAGGAGACGCGCCGCCAGCACGCCACCGTTCCGGTAATTTTCAAGACTTCGCTTGATCCGGCCCACAGCAAACTGGTTGCCGATGTCACCCGCCCGGATCGTGGCATGACAGGCTTCACCAATCAATCAATGTCAAGGCTTAAACGCTGGGACCTGGCCTCGCAGGCGTTGCCGAAGGCAAAAAAAATCGGCGTGCTGTGTACCGTGACGTGTGATGCGCCAGGCAGTGCCGCGTTGCCTTTGATGCTGCCCAACAGCGTGGCCGTTGAACGTGTAAATTGGCATCCTGCCATGGGGTATGCGGCACTGTCGCACCTCGTGCAGTCACGATCCATTGCCGCGTTGGACATTGACCTTGGTGTATTCAGCCCGGTGCAGACCCCCGACTTCATCGCGTGGGCAAAAGCACAACGGGTGGCGACGTTCTTTTTTTCCGACTGGTATGTGCGGCAGGGCGGGCTGATCAGCCTGGCCAGCGTACCGCTGGACAATGTCGATACCCTGTCTGATTTTATTGTGCAGGTTGTGCAAGGCGTGCCGGTGGCTGCGCTGCCGGTCCGCTATCCCACACGATTGCGGATCACTGCCAACCTGAACACCGCCGAGCAACTGGGCGTGCGCATACCCAGGGAATTTTTGCTCAGGATCGACAATTGGATTCGCTGATGCCATCCAAAATGAGCTTGAATTTCCGCTCCATCCGGGTTCGCTACGCATTATTGCTGGGCGGCGTGGTGGCGGCGGCCGTCCTGGTGTTGACCGGCATAACGGTGGTATTGGAGCGGGCGGCAACGCTGGAACAGATTCGCCTTTTGCAGGCCGCCGAGGCGACATCGGTGCGCGCGCGGTTGGACGGCCAGTTTGGCAGTCTGCGCGAATTTCTTCTGGAAAGCGTGGCGCTGCCATGGGTGCCGGGCGGGCTGACGGATCGCGACCGCATGATTGAATTTCAGCGCCTGCTGAAAATTTTCCCCGAGATCGTATCGATTGCGGCGATTGACAGCAAGTCCAGGGAACAGGCATTCGTGGCGCGGTTGCTCCCGGATCGACTCCATGACGGGCGAACATACGAAATTGGCGATGCCTGTGCCCAAGGTGACAGAAAATTGCATTTGCTCGGGCTTGCCAGGGATGCGCAATTTTCGCCAACCGCCACGTTGATGGTTTGCGGCCTGAATCAACCGGTCTCGAACATCATTTTTGCCATCAATTTGGAATTTGTGAGTGAAGTGCTCGACAAGATGAAAGTCGGCAAAGATGGCATCGCCTATATCATGACGCGTGATGCCACGCTCATCGCCCATCCGAACGTCAATGTCATGCGTGGGCAAGCTGCCTCACAGTCCGGTCATCGCAACCTGCCCTTGAATGATCCGGACAAGGACGGGTTTTATGCCTCCGGGAGTATCTGGATCACTCCCGGCAAAGCAGATGTGGTGGCGACAGCCCTGGCACTGGGTGAATTGGATTGGGTGGTGGTGGTTGAACAACCCGTGTCGGAGGCATTGCGCCCGCTGGCCGATCTGGTGCAACGCAGTGCCTGGGTATTGCTGGTTATGTTGGCATTGGCCTGCACACTAGGCTTGTTTATGGCAGATTTTTTGATCAGGCCCATTTTGCGAATTCGCTCCGGCGTGGCGGAATTCGCGCATGGAAAATTGGCATTGCGGGTGGACAGCGGCACCAGCGATGAACTCGGCGATTTGGCGAATGAATTCAACAACATGGCCGCCCAACTCCAGGACTACACCCAAAACCTCGAACAAAAAGTCGCCGACAAAACCCGCCAGCTTGAGCAGGCCAACCAGCACAAAAGCGAATTCCTCGCCAATATGTCGCACGAGCTGCGCACGCCGCTCAATGCGGTAATTGGTTTTTCGGACGCCCTGAAGGAGGAATATTTCGGGCCACTCAACGACAAGCAGCGCGAGTATGTGCGTGACATTGCCGGCTCGGGACAGCATTTGCTTTCCCTCATCAACGACATTCTCGACCTGTCGAAAATCGAGGCGGGAAAGATGGATTTTGAGGGTGCGCTGTTTTCGGTATCGGTGGCGATAGACAATGCGATGATCCTGATCCGCGAGCGCGCGCTGCGTCAGGGTGTGACGGTGGGTGCCGAGATCGGCGAGGGGGTGGATGTGATTTTTGCCGATGAGCGCAAATTCAAGCAGGTGTTGATCAACCTGTTGACCAACGCGGTGAAATTCACCCCTGCAAACGGCTGGGTGAAAGTGCGTGCGGCGCTTGTTGGCGATGATCTGGTGGTCTCGGTGGCCGACAGCGGCCCGGGCATTGCCGAGGAGGATCTGACGTTGGTGTTTGAGGAATTCCGGCAGTTGCCCACCGCCGGCAGTGCCAAGCAGGAGGGAACCGGACTGGGGCTGTCGCTGGCCAAGCGGATTGTGGAAATGCACGCGGGCAAAATATGGCTGGAGAGCGAACTGGGCAAGGGGTCGACTTTTTTCTTTTCGATACCGATCAAAGCGCAAAACACATAGGGTGGGTTAAATCGCGTCACTACACCGCTACACCCCTAAACCGAAACCTTTAGCTTGAGCCCGGTTTTCAGCACCGTGGTCGCCGCCAGCCGGTTCCAGGCTTGCAAATTGGTGACGCTGGTATTGAAGCGTTTGGCGATGGCAAACAGCGTGTCGCCGGCGCGCACCACATGAAAGCGTGCCGACATGCTTGATGTGGCAGCGGCTATGACAGGTATGGCAGGTGTGACGCTTGCAGCAGGTAGTAACGCCGTGGACGCAACACTTTCCGTGCGCCGCACAGTCAGCATCTGCCCGACATTGACCTGGTTGCCGGTGAGTTGATTCAGCGCCTTGATTTCATCCAGCGGCAAGGCGCTGCGCCTGGCGATGGCAAACAAGGTGTCACCAGGCTGCACGGTGTAGATGGTGGTTTCCAGTGGTGGCGTGGAGGGTGTGGCCGCGGCGGTCAGCACTGGAAGTTCGCGCGCTGGCACCACAGCCACTGCCTCGCCGTCATTGGCGCTGCCCAGTTGCCGCTCGCGTTTGATGGTCACTTTTTTGTCAAAGGCGGCACGGATGGCCTCGGCTTCTTTCAGATTTGGCGCCATGAAGGTGATGGGCTGGGTGAGCTTGCCTTTGCGTTCCTTGAACGGGCCGTTGGTGGCGCGCAGATAGGAGGCGGTCATGCCGTGGCGGCGCGCCACCGCATCCACTGCCAGGCCACGGGCGGCGGTGACGGTGGTCCAGGAAATCAGCGGGGCGTTGAGCGAGCGGTATAAATCCAGATTGGTTTTGAACACATCGGCATGGTGGGTCGGCACCAGAAAATAGCCCGTGCCGGTGGCGGCCACCGGTTTGTTGAATGACGGATTGAGTTGCGCGAATTCGTCTTCGGGCATTTCGGCCAGGCGTGCGGCCAGCTTCACGTCGATTTTTTCCGGGGCGGCGACCTGGGTGAAGTAGGGGCGGTTGACAACATCGGGCAGGCTGATACCG
Source organism: Burkholderiales bacterium (assembly GCA_031427395.1). GTDB lineage: Bacteria > Pseudomonadota > Gammaproteobacteria > Burkholderiales > Usitatibacteraceae > UKL13-2. Next base: position 2,956 of record JANPNJ010000167.1, on the reverse strand, counting down.
TAGCTTTCCGGTGAGAGGATGATGTTTTTCACCGCGATCAGCTTGGGCACGTAGGCAAGCGTTTCGTTGGGAAGTTTCAGGCTGGCAAAGTCGGTGGGCAAGCCGAGACGCTGGTTTTTGGCGATGGCGCGGCCGACACAGCCCTCGCCACAGTTGTATGCGGCAAACGCCAGCTCCCAGGAATTGAACATGCCGTGCAGCTTGGTCAAATAATCGAGTGCCGCGTGGGTGGAAAGCAGCACGTCGCGGCGGTTGTCAGTCATCCAATCCTGTTTCAGCCCGAAATTTTTGCCGGTGGAGGGGATGAATTGCCACATGCCGGAGGCGTGGGCGCGGGAGTAGGCCTGCGGATTGAAGGCGCTCTCGATAATCGGCAACAGCACGATTTCGGTCGGCAGGCCGCGGCGTTCGACTTCTTCGACGATGTGGTACAGATAGCGTGAGCCGCGCTCGACAAAACGCTTGATGTAGTCCGGGCGGCTGGCGTACCACAGTTCCTGTGCATTGACGCGCGACGCTTGCATGTCCGCCAACACAAAGCCGCGCCGCACGCGCGCCCACAGGTTGGTGTCAGGCGCGGGGTGATAAACCACAAACACTTTGCCTGACGTGGTGTGCGCCAGCCGTGTCATGAGTGCGGGAGGCGCGGGAGGCACAGGTGCGGACTCTGTGGCGGTGATTGTGGCGGGAAGGGCAGGCGCGTGCAGTTGGCTGCAACCTGCCATGGCAGCCAAAGCCAAAAGGGGGGCGATGCGCCATAAGGGAGTTTGGAATATCATGGCGGCATTATCCTAGAAACGGCTGTGGCTGTGTGACGACCCACCTGTTCAGGTAGGTGTGTTTTCAGGGTTTGCCGATTAGCATGGCCGACAGGAATCAGGGATGAGCCCGATTCATGGCCGGAAATCACGCACAGGGGTGCTCCATATGACAACAACAACAGTTTCCCCGGTTTTCAAATTGGGATGTTTGCGCACCGCGCTGCTGCTGGTTTTGACACTGGTGCTGGCTGATGCCGCCGTTGCCCAGCAGCCCTTGCCGGACCCCAATCTAGTTTTGACCCGCAATGCCAGCGTCTGGGCAATGGCGCGACAGGCGGATGGAAAATTGCTGGTGGCTGCCGATGGCTTGGCAGATGCCCGGTATCTCGGCCGCCCCATCGAGTTTGATGCTACCGGCACGCCAACTGGCTTTGGCGGCACTTTTGTCAATGGCCTGATACGACTGAATACGGATGGCAGCCGCGATACCACCTTTACGGTGGAATTGCCTAACAGACGGGGTAGCAACACCGACAGCGGCGAAATTCATGACATCAAGATATTTGGCAATTTTGCCTATGTGGTGGGTAGTTTCACGGCAATTGGCGGGGTGGCCCGCGCGGGGCTGGCGCGCATCAATCTGACCACCAATGTGGTGGATGCCGCGTGGAATCCCAATCCCGTGCCGCGCGGCGGTCAAACCGCGGTGGGGAACATCGCGTTGGACGGTGGCGGCAATCTTTATACGTTTGGCAGCCTCTACGACATCGGCGGCAAGACCAATGTGCGTATGGCCAAAATCCCGGCGACATCCACCAGCGGCCAGGCCGATGTGAATTTTGACGGCCGTCAGGCCACCACCAATGTGGGCAACGACATTGTCGCCACTGTCGGTGTTTTTGCCGCACCTGTGGCCAACGGGGCGCTTTATGTCATCGGCAGAAAAGTCATTTCCAGCACCTCACAAAACATGCGCATTTATAAAATTAATGCGCTCACCGGGGTGCAGGACACCACCTGGAGTGCCGATTTGCAGGCCATCGACATGAATATCAACTCTGCCGTGGTGAATGCCACTGGCGATATATTTGTCAGCGGCCAATCCTCCGGCACCGCCACGCTGGGACAAAATCTCACTTCACCTTACTCGCTGGTCAAACTCACTGGCACCAGCGGGCAGGTGGCACCCGGCTGGGTGGGCGGGTTGAATCAGCCAGTCGGCAATCCACCGGCCTATACAGTGCGTTTGCATATTGGCTCGTCACTCGACACGGCGGGCAACCTCTATACGACCGCCGCGCGTTTTTACGGCGATGTCGTGCAATTGTTTCCGGCCAAATATGATACCAATACCGGCCTGCCGGTGGCCGGATTCAACGGGCAGATCATCGAGGGTGGCAATGCATTTGATGGTTGGGTATTGGCAACGGCCGATGGTATTTATGTTGAGGCGCGCGATTATTACGGCAGCGTGCGCACCGGCGCACTGCTCAAGCTCGATGCCAGCAGTGGTGCATTGATCAGCAACTTTAATGTCAACATCAAAACCAGCGGTTTTGTTTCGACCTCCACCCGCCTGGATGATGGCCGTGTGGTGATGGGCGGCGCGTTTACCGATGCCAATGGTGTGGCCGTCAACAACCTGATGCGCTTTAACACCGATGGCACGTTTGACCCGACCTTCACCACCGGGCCCAGCGGGTTGGTGGTGAATGTCAAACACATTGCCGGCAAGCTCTATGCAAGCGGCGCGTTTGCCTTTTCCGGTACCACACCGCGGCAGATGATTGCCCGTTATGACGCCCTGTCCGGTGCGCTTGACACCACCTGGAGCCCGGTGATCGACGGCATGGCGCGTGCCATCACCGGTGACGCCGACAACATTTACATGGTCGGCGGTTTTTACACGGTGAACGGCGTGGTCACGCGCTGTTTGGCCAAAGTTTCGGCGCTCACCGGTCAGGCGGATTTGGCGTGGCAGCCGCTGTTGGCCAACATGAGTTTTGGTTCACTCTGCCAGCGATCCATCGCCAAGGTGGGCAATTTTGTCTATGTGGGCATGCCGAATAACCAGAATTTTTCCGGTGCGCCAAGGATTGTGGTGAACGGGCAGAATCGCACCCTGGCGCGCATCGACGCCACCACCGGGCAGGTGGACAACAGCTTTGACCCCAACCCCAACGGGCCGGTCAGTG
>JANPNJ010000166.1:0-20585 GCA_031427395.1 Burkholderiales bacterium | reverse complement strand
GCCGGATTCGATTTTTGAAAAATCCAGCACATCATTGATCAGCCGCAGCAGGGTGTCGCCGGATGCGCGGATCAGCCGGATGTAGTCACGCTGCTCGTCGTTGAGCTCGGTGTCGGCGAGCAGGCTGGCCATGCCCAGCACACCATTCATCGGTGTGCGGATTTCATGGCTCATGGTCGCCAGGAACGCTTCCTTGGCGCGCGCCGCCTCCATCACCCGCAGATTGGCGTCAATCAGTTTCAGTTCCGCCTCGCGCCGCTCGGTGACATCCACAATGGATCCGACAAATCGTTTGCCGCGCCCGTGTTCGTCAAATTGTGCAATCCCGCGCACCCGCAGCCACATGTGGCCGCCGCCGGCCCGGCAGGCCCGGCACTCGATGTCAAAATACGGCACCAGCCGTTTCAGATGCTCGACCAGGTGCGCATGAAACAATTCCCTGTCATCGGCAAAGACCCAATCCTGCCATGAGAACAAGGGCGGAAAATTGTTGTCGCCAAAGCCGAGAATTTCCCGGAACCGCTCGGAGTAATACTGGTTGCCCGTGGCATCAAATTCAACGTCAAATATTCCCTGTTGCGAGGAGCGGATGACCAGGTCCAATTGCTCGCGCTGCCGCGCGACTTCGCGTTCCAGTTGCTTGATGAGGGTCACATCGGTGACCGTGCCGATGATGCCGTCAACCGTGCCGTCGGCACGGCGGATGACCTGCTTGGCGACAATGGCCGGCACCACGTTTCCCGCCGCGTCCATCACCACCGCCTCGCGCGCCTCAAAGCCCGCCGACGACGCCAACACATCGGCGTCAAATTTTTCGTCGGCCTCGCCTATCGCCGCCTCCTGGAAATCATGGCTGCGGCGGCCGATCACATCCAGGCGGTTGCGCATGTGCAGATGCTCCCACGCGCGATTGACCGCAACCAGATGCCCGTGCGCATCCTTGCGGTAAATCGGATTGGGGTTTAATTCAATCAGGTCATCGGTGAACTTGACATGATCACGCAGCTTCACAGTCATGCTGTCCGCCAATGCCGTGGCCTGGTCGCGCAGCCGCGTCAACAGCCACACCAGCCCCGCCAGCGACAAGGTGCCCAGCACCCCCACGATCAAAATCGCGGCCGGGGCCTTGCTCGACAATTCCTCGGCGAGCTTCGGCGTGGCGGCGGCGATGAGTGCCCATTCCCGCTGCGCCACCGGCAAGGCAGTGCTGCTCCGCAGATTGGTGCCTGCCGCAGCGGCACGGGCGGAATCAAACAACACGGTTTGGTTTTCCGCAATGGCCAGCGCCAGACGATGGCCCCCGCTGGCCGCCGCCTCCGCCAGCAGCCCGGCCGGCCGCACCACAGCAACCACATAACCCACCGGCGCGTCGTTGGCAATAAATGGCGAATACACCGGCTTGACCAAGGCAACAAATTCGGTCGCTTTTGAGCCTTCAAGTCTGACGAGTGCGCCGGTCAACACGTTTCTTTGTGTTTTTCTGGCGACGCCGATGGCCGCGCTGATCAGCCCGGACGCGGACAACTCTTCGATAAACGGCACGCCGGATTCAAAATTGCGCACCAGCCGCGGTGATGCCACATGGGCAGGCAGCGCACGGTTATCGTGTGGCGTCGGCCGAAATTCCAAACGCACCAGTCCACGCACCGGCTCGGTTCTGCGGATGTGTCCGTCAAGCAAGGCATTCCACTGCCGGTTGTTGATCAGGTTGTGATGGTTGACATTCGGGGCGGCGGCCACCACAGCCCCGGCCAGTGCCATGGCACTCTCGATATGGCGAATATCATCGCGCAGCCGATTGGCCACATGGTCAACAATGTCACCAAATCGCGCCTGGGCATCCTTGTCCGCACGCTGCTGGCTTTGATGCGCCGCCAATACAATTGCCAACAACATGGCCAGCAGGATGATCCACGGCAGCTCAAAACGGGACGTGGGCGTTGCCGCGCCGGCTGGTTCGGCGACGGGCTTGGCCACCGCCTGTTCGGTTTTATCGCGCATCCGGCAAGCTTACCGAAGCCGACCTTGAATAACAACCGTCACAGCCGAAAATTGCCCGCCTCCAGCACGCAGGCATGCGACCGGCCGTGTTGCCCGCCTATCCATCACCTGCTTCAATTCTGGTGTAGGATGCGCCCGCGATGATGAAAAATTTCCCCACTTCAATTGTGCGTGCCGTCACACCAGCCATGCTGGTGCTGGCCATGTTGTTTCCGGGGCCGGTGTCGGCGGACATTTATGCCTTCAAGGATGACAGCGGGGTCACGCATTTTTCCAACCTGCCGCACCTGGACAAGCGTTACAAGCTGGTTTACCGCATCCCGGATGCATGGAAAATGCGCCCCAATGCCTGGACGCCGAATTTTCCCAAGTCCGTTGACATCAGCAAACTGGTGCCGGTGATCGACAATGCCGCACGCAGCCACGGTGTGGACCCCCGGCTGGTGCATGCGGTGATCCGCGCCGAGTCCGGCTACAACGAACGCGCTGTTTCCAACAAGGGGGCGATTGGCTTGATGCAGCTCATCCCCGCCACCGCCCAGCGCATGGGGGTGAAGAACAGTTTTGATCCGGTGGAAAATATTTTTGGTGGCACCCGCTATCTGAGCCAACTGCTGAAAATGTTCAACGGCAACACCGAATTGGCGCTGGCCGGCTACAACGCCGGTGAAAATGCAGTGATCCGCTTTGGCAACCAGATTCCGCCGTTTGCCGAGACTCAGGCGTATGTGCCGAAAGTCATGGCGTTTTTTCGCAGCGCGGAATTAAACCGCTTTGTTTCGCAACCGATGCCGCAAGCCCCCGCGGCGGCACGCTCGGCCAATGCAAGCAGCGCAACCAACACCACCAATGCGGCCAATATCACCATCGTGTCGCCGGCACCACCTGTCATCCCCGCCTTGCCTGTGGTGATGTCGCCGCCCAACAATTCCCGCTAAACGAGCACCAGATTGTCGCGGTGAATGAGTTCGGGCTCGGCGACATAACCCAACACCAACTCGATTTCGCTGGTGGCTTTGCGGGCGATTTTTTGCGCTTCAACCGATGAATAGTTGCACAGCCCGCGGGCGATTTCCGTGCCGTCGGCGCGCACCGCGCTGACCACTTCCCCGCGCGCGAACACCCCTTCCACGCCGGTCACACCGACAGGCAGCAACGACTTGCCGCCAACCACCAGCGCGCGCGCCGCACCCTCGTCCACCATCAGTTTGCCCATGGTTTTGAGATGTCCCGCCAGCCACATCTTGCGCGCCTGCATGGTGCTGGCGGCGGCGGTGAGACGCGTGCCGATTGCCTCACCAATGGTGATGCGCGGCAACACATTGGCTTCCCGGCCATTGGCAATCACCGTGGCGGCACCCGACAGCGCGGCTTTTTTGGCGGCGAGGATTTTGGTGAGCATGCCGCCGGTGCCAAATGCGGAGCCTGCCCCGCCGGCCATTTTTTCAAGCGCGGCGTCGCCCGCCCGGCCGTGGGTGATTAATGTGGCGGACGGATCCCGGCGCGGGTCGGCGGAATAGAGTCCGTGCTGGTCGGTGAGAATAATCAGCAGGTCGGCTTCGGTCAGATTGGCCACCAGTGCGGCCAGGGTGTCGTTGTCACCAAACTTGATTTCGTCGGTGACCACCGTGTCATTTTCATTGATCACCGGCACCACCCCCAACGTCAGCAGCGTCATCAACGTCGAGCGCGCGTTCAGATAACGGGTGCGATCGGCCAGATCGTCGTGTGTCAGCAACACCTGCGCGGTCGCCAGTGCGTGTTCACGGAAGGCCGACTCATACACCTGCACCAACCCCATTTGCCCGACGGCGGCGGCGGCCTGCAATTGGTTGACTTCGTGCGGGCGCGTTTTCCAGCCCAGGCGCTTCATGCCCTCGGCAATCGCCCCCGAAGAAACCAATATCACCTGATGCCCGCTTTGTTTGAGCTCGGCAATCTGCCGTACCCACTCGGCGATCAAGGCATGATCCACCCCCTCACCGTGGTTGGTGATGAGGGTCGAGCCGATTTTGACGATGAGGCGCATTTTGTTGACTTTGTTTGAACCGCCGATGGACGCCGATGTAAATCAAAAAACACAGGTATAGACGGCGCTTTTCAAGGTTTTTTGCTCCGAAACGCTTGCCAATAAACAACATTGCCAATCGAGTCAGAGTTGACACAGAAATACATTAAAGGGTTTTATCGGCGCTCATCGGCGTCCATCGGCGGTTCCAGCAAATCCCTCGCCGCCTGCCGCCTCGCCTCCACATGCGCCATGATGGCAAAGGTCAACTCCCGGCAGCCATCCGACTTCATCGCCGAGATCGCAAACACCGGCCCTTTCCACTTCAGGCCCTTGACCACGGCTTTGACACGTTTGTCGGCCTCATCTTTTTCCAGCAAATCCACTTTGTTCAACACCAGCCAGCGCGGCTTGTCGAACAGCGATTGGTCGTATTTTTTCAATTCCCCCGCTATGGCGCGCGCTTCCTTGACCGGATCCACACTCTCGTCAAACGGCGCGATGTCCACCAGATGCAACAACAAGTGGGTGCGCTGCAAATGCTTCAAAAATTGATGTCCCAGTCCCGCCCCCTCCGCCGCGCCTTCGATCAATCCCGGCACGTCGGCGATGACAAAACTGCGGTTGTCATCGACCCGCACCACACCCAGGTTCGGGTGCAGGGTGGTGAAGGGGTAGTCCGCGACTTTCGGCCGCGCCGCCGACACCGCGCGGATAAAGGTGGACTTGCCGGCGTTGGGCATGCCCAGCAAACCGACATCGGCCAGCACTTTCAGCTCAAAATGAATTTCCTTGGTTTCACCCTCGGCACCCTTGGTGAACTGGCGCGGCGCGCGATTGGTGGAGGTCTTGAAATTGGTATTGCCCAAGCCACCCCGGCCGCCTTGCGCGATCAGCACACGCTGTTTGTCAGCGGCCAAGTCGGCGATGACTTCGTCGGTGGCCATATCCTTGACGACCGTGCCCACCGGCACCCGCAGGACAACATCATCGGCGCCGGCGCCGCTGCAATCGGCACCACGCCCGGGCGCGCCGTCCTTGGCGCGGAAAATTCGCGCGAACCGGTAATCGACCAGGGTATTGATGTTGCCATCGGCCACCACATAAATCGAGCCGCCGCGGCCGCCGTCGCCGCCGTCCGGCCCGCCGAAAGCGATGTATTTTTCGCGGCGCATGGAAGCCGAGCCGTTGCCGCCGCTGCCGGCGTGGACTTCAATGCGCGCTTCGTCGATGAATTTCATGGGTGGGTGCGCCGGCTATGATTATTTTCAGGAATACAAAACAAAAGCCCCGAAGAATCTTCGGGGCTTCGTTTGGTGCGGGTGATGCCAAAGCCTGAAAAAACTCAGACCGGCAGAATCGAAATCATGCGATTTCTTTTTGCCCCTTTGACCGCGAAGGCGACCTTGCCGGTCTTCAGCGCAAACAAAGTGTGGTCCTTGCCCATGCCGACATTGTCACCGGCGTGGAATTCGGTGCCGCGCTGGCGAACGATGATGGTGCCCGCGCTGATCAGTTCACCACCGTAGGATTTGACGCCCAGGCGTTTTGATTCGGAATCGCGGCCGTTGCGTGAACTGCCGCCTGCTTTTTTATGTGCCATGAGTGGACTCCTTAGGCTTTTATCTCACCGATTTGAATCTCGGTGTAGTTTTGACGATGTCCCTGGCGCTTTTGATAATGCTTGCGGCGGCGCATCTTGAAAATACGCACCTTGTCGGCACGACCCTGTGAAATAACGGTGGCCGTGACGGCAGCGCCTGCGATCATGGGTGTGCCGATGGTCACGGCTTCGCCGCTGCCCACCATCATCACCTGATCCAAAACGATCTGCGCGCCCACGTCTGCCGGTATCTGTTCTACTTTGATTTTTTCACCAGCGGCAACACGATACTGCTTGCCTCCGGTTTTTATGACCGCGTACATGGTTGAACTCCAAAAAGTTGATTGTTTCCACCGGCCGTGCCGTCACCAAAATGGTCAAGGCATACGAATGCACAATGGAACCGGCTATTATACGCACCGGGACACTGCGAGTCAAACTGCTTTTCCGCGTAAAAACAGGGGCTTAGACCGTGCAAGGCGGTGTCATCCCGACGACTTTTGGCTTTTTCACCACTCCCGCACATGAAACCGACGCAAACTCCCGTTAATTTGGCGGATATTCGCCATGTGATTGATGCCGATATGGTGGCGGTGGATAACGTGATTCGCGGCGCGCTGGCCTCCAATGTGGTGCTGATCAATCAGATTTCCGGCTACATCATTGACTCCGGCGGCAAGCGTTTACGCCCGGCGCTGGTATTGTTGGCGGGTGGCCACTTCTCTGCGAACCCATTGAAAACAAGGGAACTGGCAGCCGTTATTGAATTTATTCACACCGCAACCTTGTTGCACGATGATGTGGTCGATGAATCCGCGCTGCGCCGGGGAAAACAAACCGCGAACGCCCTGTTTGGCAATGCCGCCTCGGTGCTGGTGGGGGATTTTCTCTACTCCCGCGCGTTTCAGATGATGGTGGAAGTGGGCGCGATGCGCGTGATGCAGATCATGGCCGAGGCCACCAATGTGATTGCCGAAGGCGAGGTATTGCAATTGCTCAACATCGGCGACGCCGACACCAGCGAGGACGCCTATTTGCGCGTGGTGCGTTTCAAGACCGCCAAACTGTTTGAGGCGGCCACCCGCATCGGCGCGGTGCTGGGGGGGGCCAGCCAGGAGGACGAACACGCCCTGGCCGAGTACGGCATGCACCTGGGCACCGCGTTCCAGATCATCGATGACGTGCTCGACTACTCGGGTGCCGCCACTGAGACCGGCAAAAACATCGGCAGTGACCTGGCCGAAGGCAAACCGACCCTGCCGCTGATTTATGCCCTGCAACACGGGGATGCCGACATGCGCGCCACCCTGCGCCGCGCCATCGCGCAGGGTGGCGCCGACAACATGATTGATGTGATCCGCGCCATCAACACCACCGGTGCCATCGAATACGCGCGCCGCGCCGCCGCGCGCGAGGCCGAAACCGCCGCTGCCGCCATCCATCACCTGAAAGATTCCGTTTACAAGGACGCGCTGCTACAATTGTGCCTGTTTGCGGTGGACAGAAAATATTAAACCGAGACAACAGCAACATCATTCAAGTCGGTCGGCCAAAATCCAATACGGGGTGTAGCCTGGCCTGGTAGAGCGCTACGTTTGGGACGCAGGGGACGTATGAGGTCGGAGGTTCGAATCCTCTCACCCCGACCAACGTTTTGACAGAGCCTTCCCTGCGAAGGCTCTTTTGTTTTTCACGGAATATTCATGGCAAATGTTTTCAGCGAAAAGGTACTGACTGTCCACCACTGGACCGACAGCCTGTTCAGTTTCACCACCACCCGCGATCCGTCATTTCGTTTTCAGAACGGACAATTCACCATGATTGGCATCAGCATCGAGGGCAAGCCTTTGATGCGCGCCTACTCGATGGTGTCGGCAAATTACGACGAGACGCTCGAATTTCTTTCCATCAAGGTGCCCAACGGCCCGCTGACGTCAAAGCTCATGCACATCCAGCCGAGCGACACGCTGCTGGTCAATTCCAAGGCGGTCGGCACCCTGATTTTGCAAAATCTGCTGCCCGGCAAAAATTTGTACCTGCTGTCCACCGGCACCGGCATGGCACCCTTCATGAGCATCATCAAGGATCCTGAAACCTATGAGCGATTTGAAAAGGTGATATTGGTGCATGGCACCCGGCAAAAAGCGGAGCTCGCGTATCACGACTATCTGCAGCATGACCTGCCGCAAAATGAATTTTTCGGCGAACAGGTTCGCAACCAATTCATTTATTACCCCACGGTCACGCGCGAGGCATTTGTGAATCAGGGACGCATCACGGACTTGCTGGCCAGTGGCAAACTCGAATCCGGCGCAGGCTTGCCGCCGATCGACAACGCGCGCGACCGCGTCATGATCTGCGGCAGCCCGGAAATGCTGCGCGACCTGAAAAACATGTTTGCCGCGCGCGGCTGGGAGGAAGGTAACATGAGCGAGCCGGGGCATTTTGTCATCGAGCGCGCGTTTGTTGAAAAATGACGCCTTCCCCGCATCTTGAGCCATGTTCCGGGCGCGCTGCCACTGCGGTTGGGTTGCCGCCCTCTTGACCCCCTGGGAGAGTTGCATGGGAAAAGTGCTGTTCGGCATTTTGATTGTGGTGATTGTCTGGCTGCTGTTTTTTGCCAAACGCAAATTGACAGACAAGGGTTCTGCAGGCCGGGATTCTGCGCACGGCACGCCCGCCGCGCAGTCCGAACGCATGGTGTCGTGCGCGCGCTGCGGGGTCAACATTCCCGAGTCGGAAGCCACCCAGGACGCGGCAGGCAAATTCACCTGCGGCAATGCCGCCGATTGCGGCCACGCGCCCAAGTGAGCGACCCGATGCCCCATCGACTTTTATCAACAGGCAAGCGGCGGTGAACAGCCACGCCATGCCACAGGTGCAGGTGCCGCCCGCGTTCACCGCGTTTGAATCGCCTGAAAGCGCGTGGCGGACGTTGACGCTATTTGCCGTTTACCGGCTGATCGTGGTGCTGATACTGGCTATTGTGTTTTGGGGATTCACCCGCTTTCCGATCATCGGCTCGGCCTCGCCACTGATCGCCGCGGTGGTGCTGGGCATCTACCTGGCGGCGAGCATCGGCCTGATTGCCGCCACCCAATTGCGGCTGCCGTCCGCCACCATCCAACTCACCAGCCAGGTGCTGGTGGATATTGTGATGCTGATTTTGCTCATGCATGCATCAGGCGGCACACGCAGCGGATTGGGCATGCTGCTGCTGGTTTCATTGGCCGCCGGCGCACTGGTCGCACACGGTCGCATGGCATTTTTTCATGCGGCGGTTGCGGCATTGGCGGTATTGTTCGAGCAGGGGTGGCAATTTTTGTACCAAGAGGCCGCGGCGGCAGAATTTGTTCCCAGCGGCATGTTGGCCTCCGGATATTTTGTGGTCGCGGGCCTGGCCTACACCCTTGCCAAATACGCCCAGGGTGCCGAGCAGGTTGCCCTGCGCCGCGGCGTGGATTTGGCCAACCTGGCGCAAATCAACGCGCTGGTCATCCGCGACATGCAAGACGGCTTTGTGGTGATTGACGAAATCGGCGTGATTCGGCAGGACAACCCGCAATGTGCGACCCTGGTCGGCGGTCTTTCCGGCGCGACCGGCCAGGCGCTGGCGGATGTCGCGCCGCAATTGGCGCAGTTGTTAGCGGCTTGGCGGCTTGACCGCACCCGCGCCTTTCCCATCATGCGCGACACCCTGACACAACGTGAATACCAGGTGCGCTTTGTCGCCATTGGTGACGGTGAAATTTCACCCATTGTGGTTTTTTTGGAGGACGCATCACGCATCCGCAACCAGGCGCAACAGATGAAACTGGTTGCGCTGGGCCGTTTGACGGCATCGATTGCCCATGAAATCCGCAACCCGCTGTCGTCGATCAACCACGCCGCCGCCCTCATGCAGGAGGAGCCGGATCGCAATGAGGCGGACGACCGGCTGCTGACCATCATCCAGGAAAACGCACACCGGCTCAACCAACTGGTCGAGGAAGTGCTGGACCTCAACCGCCGCAACCGCGCCCATCCCGAGGCACTCGACATCGACGTTTTTCTGCGGCGTTATCTGGCCGAATTCTGCGCCAATGAAAAACACCCCCTGTCATTGTTTCATTTTCACTTTGTCGCCACGGCAAAGCCGCTGGTTGACCCGGCCCATCTGAACCAGATTTTGTGGAACCTGCTGCGCAACGCGGCGCGTTTTGCCAGCGGCAACGACGGCGCGGTTTCGGTCGTGGTGTCGCCTGTCGGCAACGCCGTGGCCGTCAGTGTCGCCGACGACGGCGCGGGGGTGACCGCGGACACCATGCAGCACCTGTTTGAGCCGTTTTTCACCACCGACACGCGCGGCACCGGCCTGGGTCTGTACATCGCCCGCGAGCTGGCGCAGGTCAATGGCGCCACGCTGGAGTTTGTCGTTGATAATGCGGGCATGAAGGATTATTTTTCAAGCCGGGTCACGGCCAACCGGGGCGCCCATTTCCGCCTGCTCATGAAGCCCGCGCAAGCATGACCGCCACGACAGCCAACCTCGGTGACAGCGAACACACCGGTGTCAAGCGGGTATTGGTGGTGGACGATGAGGCCGACATCCGCGAGCTGCTGGTGCTCACCTTGATGCGCATGGGTGTGGAGTCCGACACGGCGGATAACCTGCGGCACGCCATGGACCGCCTCGCCGAGCGTAACTATGACCTGTGCCTGACCGACATGCGCCTGCCAGACGGTGACGGCATGATGCTGCTCGCGCATATCGCCGCGGAATACGGCAACACACCGGTGGCGGTGATCACCGCCTTCGGCTCGACCGACAATGCGGTGGCGGCACTCAAAGCCGGCGCATTTGATTATTTGTCCAAACCGATCCAGCTCAAGCAGCTGCGTGAGGTCATCACCGCCGCCCTGAGTCTGCCGCGCGCACCCGAGCGGTCAAAAAAGCCCGCGCCACTCCATCCTGACCGCCCGGCGTCCGCCATCAACGGCAAAACCGAGGCGGGCGGCGGCGATTTTGCGGGGCGCCTGCTGGGCGAATCCGCGCCCATTGTGCGCGCGCGCGAAATGATCGCCAAGCTCGCCCGCAGCCAGGCACCCGTCTATATCACCGGCGAGTCGGGCACCGGCAAGGAAGTGGCGGCACGCCTGATGCACAACGACAGCGCCCGCCGCGACGAGCGGTTTGTGGCGGTCAATTGCGGCGCGATTCCGGAAAACCTCATGGAAAGTGAATTTTTCGGCTACCGCAAAGGCGCATTCACGGGTGCCGAAAGCGACCGTGACGGCCATCTGCAAGCCGCCGACGGCGGCACCCTGTTTCTCGACGAGGTGGGGGATTTGCCGCTGCTGATGCAAGTCAAATTGCTGCGGGTGATCCAGGAGAAAAAAGTGCGGCGGGTGGGCGACACCGTAGAGCGGCCGATTGACTTTCGCATTATCAGCGCCACCCACAAAAACCTCGCCAACAAGGTGCTGGCGGGCGAATTCCGCCAGGATTTGTTTTATCGGCTGAACGTCATCGAACTGCGCATGCCTTCGTTGCGCGAGATTCCGGAGGACGTGCCGTTGATGGTGGCGGCCGTGATCGCGCGCCTCAACACGCAGTCCACGTTGTCAGCGGCGTCAGCCGGGGGTGCGGCACCATCTCTCACCGAGGATGCCCGCATTGCCCTGGCCAACTATGACTACCCCGGCAATGTGCGTGAACTCGAAAATATCCTGGAGCGCGCCATCGCCTTGTGCGACGGCCATGCCATCACCAGGGAAGATTTGTACCTGACCGAGGAAATGCCCCGGCCCGCCGACGGTGCCTCCGCCAGCGAACGCACCCTGCCGCTGCACGAATTCCTCGATGGCATCGAGCGCGAGCAAATCATGAAGGCGCTGGAACAAACCCGCTTCAACAAAACCCAGGCCGCCAAGCTGTTGGGCATCACCTTTCGCTCGCTGCGTTACCGGCTAGACCGGCTGGGGATCGAATAAGCCGACAGGCTGTTACGCGGTGTACAGAATCAGCGTGACATCGGCGGCGCGGTCACGCAGCGGAATCAATTGCTGGTATTCGGCTGAATCATGCCAGCGCCGCGCGCAGACGACATCGGCGAATTGCAGCACCACCACGCGCGCCAACGGCATGGCACCGGTGAATTTTTCACCCGCCATGATCCGCTCCTGCATGCCGCGAAACAAAATCGTGCCGCCATAAAGACTGAGCGTCGCCCCCACCCGCGCGACATACTCCTGCCAGCACGCGTCGTCACGCACCCGGATCAGTCCCACATAACAGGCACCCGTCATGACTTGCCGCGCTCAGGATTCATCATAGGGTGGATCCGGATTTTCAGCGTAATGGAAAATGGCACGCTTGTATTTTGCGGTCTGCCTGTCGCCGCTGTGTTCGGCAATATGCCGCAACAACAATTGCAGCGCACGACGGTGTTCGCCAAGATTGTGCAGCGCCATCGCCAGAAAAACTTGGAATTCATTCGCCTGCGGAAATTCGGCAATGCCGCGCTCAAACACGCGCACCGCATCATGGTATTGTTCAATGCACCGGTACGAACTGCCCAAACCCAGCAAGGCACCGCGCCTGTTTTCACCCGTCAATCCCAGCGCCAGCGCCTGTTCGTAATGGGCAATGGCATCCCCTTCCAGTCCCTGTGAATCATAGGTGCAGGCGACTTCAAAATGCAGCACGGCATGGCCGGACGACACCCGCAGCAAATCCAGCAATATCGCCAGCGCCGCCGTATGCTGCCCCTGCTTGCGCAGGAGCACGGCACGGGCAATTTCTTTTTCGATGGACATGCTGGAGTTGGAACAAATCAGGTGTTTTGCACAACAATTTTCGGAAACATGTGTGAACGATCCTGCGACTGTTTGGCGATTTTAGCGGCGCATTTTTGGGCAATGGCGCGATAAATTTTTGCGGTTGCCCCGTCCGGGTCGGACACCACCGTCGGTTTGCCGCTGTCGGCCATTTCGCGGATTTTGATGTCGAGCGGCAGGGAGCCAAGCAGGTCAACCTTGTAGTCGCCGGCCATGCGGGCTCCTCCCCCTGCGCCAAAAATATGCTCGGTGTGGCCGCAGTGGGTGCAGGTGTGCATCGCCATGTTTTCGACAATGCCGATGATCGGCACGCCGACTTTCTCAAACATTTTCAGTCCCTTGCGCGCATCGAGCAGCGCGATGTCCTGCGGCGTGGTGACAATCACCGCCCCCGTCACCGGCACCTTTTGTGCGAGTGTGAGTTGGATATCGCCGGTGCCAGGCGGCAAATCAATCACCAGATAATCGAGATTGTTCCAGCGGGTTTCATTGAGCAACTGCTCCAGCGCCTGGGTCACCATCGGCCCGCGCCACACCATTGGTGTTTCGGGGTCGATCAAAAAGCCGACACTCATCGCCTGGATGCCGTGGCCTTCCATCGGCTCCATGGATTTGCCGTCCTTGGACTGCGGGCGGCCGCTGATGCCCAGCATGGTCGGCTGTGAAGGGCCGTAGATGTCGGCGTCGAGCATGCCCACCACCGCGCCCTCGGCGGCCAGCGCCAGCGCCAGGTTGACCGCCGTGGTGGATTTGCCCACCCCGCCCTTGCCCGACGCGACGGCGATGATGTTCTTGATATTCGGATTGAGCTTCACGCCGCGCTGCGCGCTGTGCGAGACGATTTTGGAATAAACATTGACGGAGACGTTGCCTGCGCCGTCGATTTTTTTCAGCCGTTCCACCACCATTTTGCGAATGGACTCGATGACGCTTTTGCCGGGGTAACCGAGCACGATTTCGAGCGATACATTGTTGTCGTCGACGACAATGTTTTTTGCTGATTTGCCATCGACAAAATTCTCGCCGGTGACCGGGTCGAGCAATTCGCGCAGGGCGTTTTTGATTTGATCGGTGGTGATGCCCATGGTTTGCCTTTGATATATCGATGCCGCCATTTTATCGGCAATCGCGCCTCTCGCAGCCAAGGCTTGTGTATTCCCGGTTTATATCTTTGTCAGGGCTGGCTTGATACAATAGCCGCCTGCAAATCATTAGCAACCCGGCCGCGCAACAGGGTCAACCACGGCCTCCCCCACCCGCCATGCAACGCAAAATATTTGTCACCACCGCCCTGCCCTACGCCAACGGCGGGTTTCACATCGGCCACATGATGGAATACATCCAGGCCGACATCTGGGTGCGTTTCCAGCGCATGCGCGGCCACCAGGTGCATTTTGTCTGCGCTGATGACGCCCACGGCGCGCCGATCATGCTCAACGCCGAGAAACAGGGCATCACCCCCGAGCAACTGGTGGCGGGCGTGGCCGCGGAGCACCAGGCCGAGTGGCCGCAATTCCACATCAGTTTTGATTTCTGGCATTCCACCCACTCGCCGGAAAATGTCGAGCTCGCGCACGGGATCTATAAAAAACTCAAGGCCGCCAAGCTGATTGTTGCCAAGGAAATCGAGCAGTTTTATGACCCCGTCAAGGGCATGTTTCTGGCCGACCGCTTCATCAAGGGCGAATGCCCCAAGTGCGGGGCGAAAGACCAGCACGGCGACTCCTGTGAACAATGCGGCGCGGTTTACACCCCCGCCGAATTGAAAAACCCGTACTCGGTGCTCACCGGCGCCAAACCGGTGATGAAAAAATCCGAACATTTGTTTTTCAAATTGTCGGACAAAAAATGCATCGCTTTCCTGGAAAAGTGGGTGGCGGAAACGCCCATCCAAGCCGAGGTCAAAAACAAACTCGCCGAGTGGCTGGGAGACGGCGGCAAAAACCTGCACGACTGGGACATCTCGCGTGATGCGCCGTATTTCGGCATCGAGATTCCCGATGCGCCGGGAAAATATTTTTATGTCTGGCTGGATGCGCCCATCGGCTACCTGGCGAGCCTCAAGGCCTACTTTGCCGCGGGCGGTGCGGCGGCCAATGGGGAAGCGCGCGATTTCGAGACCTTCCTCGCCGACGAAAAGGTCGAGCAATACCACTTCATCGGCAAGGACATCGTTTATTTCCACACCCTGTTCTGGCCGGCCATGCTGCATTTTGCCGGCCGCAAAGTGCCCGACAATGTGTTTGTGCATGGCTTTTTGCAGGTCACCGGCGAAAAACTTTCCAAGTCGCGCGGCTTTGGCCCCACCCCCGCCAAGTATCTGGCGCTCGGTCTCAACACCGAGTGGCTGCGTTATTACATCGCCGCCAAACTCAACGACCGGGTCGAGGACATTGATTTTGCCAAGGATGATTTCATCGCCCGCGTCAACGCCGACCTGATCGGCAAGTACATCAACATCGCCAGCCGCGCAGCCGGATTTCTCCACAAAAAATTCGCCGGCACACTGCTGGCGGTCGATTCCAAACACCGCGTGCTCGAAGCCATCATCGGCACATCAAACGAAATCGCCACGCTCTACGACAGCCGTGAATCCGGCAAGGCGGTGCGGCGCATCATGGAGCTGGCCGACCAGGTCAATTTGTTTGTGGATGTCGAGAAACCCTGGACACTGGCAAAAGACGAAGCCAATGACGCCGCCCTGCACCACACCTGCTCGGTCATTCTCAACGCGTTTCATTTGCTGACCGCGCTGCTGGCACCGATCCTGCCAAAGCTCGCCGCGGATGCCGCTGCATTTCTCGACATAAAAGGTTATGATTGGCCTGACACACAAAAGACCTTGCCCGCCGGCCACATCATCAAACCATACAAACATTTAATGTCGCGCATCGATCCCAAGCAAATTGAAGCACTGCTCGAACTTCCTGATGCCCCGGAGGCCGTGGCGGAACCCAGGACAGGCAAGGCCACGGCACCAGCCAACGATGAAGCCGCGGCAGGTTTGGAATTCGCGCTGCTGCCGGTTGAGGTACCCAAGCCAACCGTCATCCAGCCCATATCGGAAACCATTTCGATTGACGATTTCGGCCGCATCGATTTGCGTGTGGCAAAAATCCTCGATGCCGAATTTGTGGTCGAAGCCGACAAACTGTTGCGCCTGACCCTTGACCTTGGCGTCGAGCAGCGCCAGGTGTTTGCCGGCATTCGTTCCGCCTACAATCCAAAAGACCTGGTTGGCCGTTTGACCGTGATGGTGGCCAATCTGGCCCCGCGCAAAATGCGTTTTGGCGAATCCCAGGGCATGCTGCTTGCCGCCGGAGACGGCACCGGCATTTATTTGCTGAGCCCGGATTCCGGCGCGGTGCCGGGAATGCGCATCAAATAACGGCCAGCTTGTTGCCGGCATTTCCGCCCGCCCATGCCCGCCACCTTGCCGCCACCCTATTCACTCGACCGCGCGGTGCTTGAAACCGAGGTGCGCCTCGACACCTATCGCGCCTCGGGCCCCGGCGGCCAGCACGTCAACAAGACCAACTCCGCCATTCGCCTCACCCACATCCCATCCGGCGTGGTGGTGATCGCGCAGGATTCCCCGTCGCAATTCCGCAACCGCGAAACCGCCTTTGACCGCCTGATCGAAAAACTCGCCAAAAAAAACCATGTGCCGAAAAAGCGCCTGGCGACCAAGCCCTCACGCGCGGCACGCGAAAAGCGCATCGTGGAGAAGAAAACCCGCGCCGTGGTCAAGACCACACGCCGCAAAAAAGTGGCGGCGGACGAATGAACACCATCACGGTGCATGTGGGGATCTCCGGCCGGGTTCAGGGTGTCGGCTTTCGGGATTCCCTGCGTTTGGTGGCCACGGCACTGGACGTGACCGGATGGGTGCAAAATTGCGCCGACGGCAGCGTTGAGGCGCGATTGCAGGGCGAGGAAACCGCGGTGGAACGCGTGATCGCCTGGTGTCACAATGGTCCACCGGGGGCGAATGTGCGGCATGTCCGCGCCGATCTGGTTGAATCCGCGGAATCCTACATCGCCTTTTCCCGCAGGCAGAACGCTTGAGCATTAAGCTGACTTGCGTCAAGTCAAATTGCCGGAATAGGTGCAAAATCAGCCGTTTTGATTCACTGCCCGTGGCGTCATCACCTACACTGCGACCGACGTGAAATCTTATTCCATCCCCAAGACAATAAACCGCATCCGCCAGATTGTCCTGCATGAAACGGGACAGGATCTGTCGCGCCATGCGTTGCGCGAAATCGAGGCGGAGCTGGTCGCCACCGATGTCACCAAAACCAGCGAGGAAAAGGTTGAATTCCAGTCGCGTGAAGTCACCATCCTGCTGGCCGACCTGCGCGGCTTCACCGCATTGGCCGCCGAGCACGCCTCCGGCACCGTGATCCAGATGCTCAATCCAGTGTTGATCCGCATGAGCGAGATCATTTTCAAGCACGGCGGCACCATCGACAAATTCATGGGCGACGCCATCATGGTGTTGTTTGGCGCGATCTCCAAGCGTGACGACGACGTGGCACGCGCGCTGGCGTGCGCGGTGGAAATGCAGATCAAGCTGCATGAACTGAATATCGACCACAAAAAGCAGGGTCTGCCGGAACTCTACATGGGCATCGGCGTGAACACCGGCGATGTCATGGCCGGTGTGCTGGGCTCTGACGTGTATTCCGAATACACGGTGATCGGCGACGAAGTGAACCTGGCCTCGCGCATCGAGGCGTTCAGCCTGCGCGGCCAGGTGTTGATCAGTGAAAGCACCTATCAGCTTTGCCGCGAATTTGTCGAGACCTCCGAGCCGATGTTGGTGCACGTCAAGGGCAAATCGCAGGTGGTCAGCGTGCGCGAAGTGCTCGGCATCCCCACCAAGGGTCTCAAGGTGCCGCGCCAGGAAATCCGCCGCAGCCACCGCGTGACGGTGCGCCTGCCCTTTACCTACCAATTGATCAAGAGCGGCATTGTCCTGCCGGAATTATTGCGCGGCACCATCCACGACATTGGCTACCACGGGGTGTTGGTTGAGCTGGCGGCATCCGAGCCGAACATGACTGAAATCAAACTGGCCATTGACCTGACCCACGTGTCGTTTGTCGCCGAAAACGTTTACGGCAAAATCGTCAACCAAAAAAGCCGCGACGGGGTGACCTTGACCGGCATCGAATTCACCACCGTGCCGCCAATCGTGAACACCAAAATCCAGTTGTTTGTGCAGTTGCTGGTATTTTCTGAGTAAAGGCCATGACTGGCGCGCTTTTCGGCGTCTTTTTGCCTGAAAAGCATTGTTCAGAAACGACCTTATGTTTTTTTCCTGGCCGAATCTGTCTTGCGTTTTTTGGCGGGCGCGGGCTTGGCGGCCGTTGGCTTTTGCACCGGCGGCATCATGTTTTTCAGCCACTGCGCGGGGTCAAAGGCCGCCGCAAAACGCGCCATGTCTTCGGTACCCATCGCGCCCAATTGTTCTTTGCCCTCGTGCATCGCCTTGAGTGTGTCGCGCTGATATTCCAGCGCCTTGATTGACAGTTCGGCCGCATTGGCCTGCACTTGCAGCCAAACCAATACCACCCGCAGCTCGTCAATTTTTTTGTCGATGCCCGCCGCATCAACCCCCGCACCCAGGCCGGACATCTGTCGCAGCAATTCAAAATAATCGGGAAGCGGCTCGGTTGGCATGACAGGGTCTGTGGTCAGCGATGGTGTTGGTTGATGAAATCACGGATCTTCGGGTAAATCATTTCGCGGTATTTGCGCCCGGAAAAAATTCCGTAGTGGCCGACACCCGGCGCGGTGTAATGCCGGCGGCGGGAGGTGGCGATGCTGGTGCATAAAGTATGCGCGGCTTCGGTTTGCCCGCTCCCGGAAATATCATCGAGCTCGCCTTCGATGGTGAACAACGCGGTTTTGCTGATTGCCGCAGGTGTGACCGGCTCGCCACTCACCACCAATGTGCCACGTGCCAGATTTTGTTCCTGGAACACCCGCACAATGGTGTCGAGATAATACTCGGCGGGCAAATCCATCACCGCGTTGTATTCGTTGTAAAACCGGCGGTGCGCCTCGGCGGACTCCCCGTCACCGGCGACCAGGTGGTTGTAATAATCGTGGTGCGATTCGAGGTGGCGCTCCGGGTTCATCGCCACAAAACCGGCGAGCTGCATGAAGCCCGGATACACGCGGCGCATGGCACCCGGATATTTCACCGGCACACGCTGGATGACAT
The DNA here is from genome assembly GCA_031427395.1 of Burkholderiales bacterium. Lineage (GTDB taxonomy): Bacteria > Pseudomonadota > Gammaproteobacteria > Burkholderiales > Usitatibacteraceae > UKL13-2. Next base: position 1,919 of record JANPNJ010000166.1, on the reverse strand, counting down.
TTTGCTCAAACCAGTGCAGCGGCCGCAGGGTGGCAAAATCATTCACAGAGGTCGGATTCCTGCGCGTGTCAATCGGCCCGCCCATCATGGTCATGCTGGCCGGCAATTTTTCGCCGTGTGACGCCATCAAGGCAATGCCCGCCAGCACCGGTACAGTAGGCTGGCACACCGAAACGACGTGGACATTGCCACCCGCATGAGTCTGCATGAAACGGATGAATTGCCGCACATAGGCGACGTAGTCATCAAAGTGAAACGCGCCTTCGGCGAGGCTCACTTCACGCGCGTCTTTCCAGTCGGTGATGGTGACATCAAAGTCCGGCAACATGGTGCGCACGGTGTCACGCAGCAAAGTGGAGAAATGCCCGGAAAGCGGCGCGAAAACCAGCACATGCGGCTGGTTTTTTAGTTTGCGCTGGACGGACGCGCCGCCGGTTTTTGCAAAATGCCGCAATTGGCAAAACGGCAAATCCAGAATCACCTGCTCGACAATGTTCACCTGTTCGCCGACCACATTCACATGGCGAATGCCGAACGGCGGCCGCTCGTAACGCCCGGTGAGCCGCAGCATCAAATCCATGCCGGCCACAGCCTTGTCGGCATGGGGCGCATAGGACAGCGGCGAAAACGGATTTTGCAGCACATCCACACTGGCCTCGGCCCACCAGCGCCAAGGCTCAAGTATGGATCGTTGCATTTCGTGAATTTGATAGAGCATGGGGTGAGCCTTTCAATACAATGTCCTGATTCGGCCAAGTTTACTGCGGTGCAGCAATAATGACATCAGCAGTTGGGTTTTCAGGCGCTGAAAAGGCAGGGAAAGACCCCCAACTTAGCGTTAAATTGACTCAAATCAATAAAACCATGGAGCCAGCCGACCCTCTCCAGGTGAAAAATCCGCAGCCAATTCTGCTACCCTCTTTCCAATCTTCGCTCCCCAAAACAATCACGCGCCATGTCCCAGCCCCTCCCCGCGCCCGTGCGCACCGATTTTTATCCACCGATTGCCCCCTACGAAACCGGGCACATGCAATTGGATGCGTTGCACACCATGTATTTTGAGCAATCCGGCAACCCCAACGGTGTGCCGGTGTTGTTTTTGCACGGCGGGCCCGGCTCTGGCGCCGCCGCCGCGCACCGGCAATTTTTTGACCCGGCGTTTTATCGCATTGTCATTTTTGACCAGCGTGGCGCGGGGCGCTCGACACCATTGGGCGAAATCACCAACAACACCACGCCGTTGCTGATTGCCGACATCGAGCGTCTGCGCGAAAAACTCGGCATCCCGCGCTGGATGGTATTCGGCGGCTCATGGGGATCCACCCTGGCGCTGGCCTACGCCATGCATCATCCGCCGCAGGTGATGGCCTTGGTGCTGCGCGGCATATTTTTGTGCCGCCCGTTTGAGATTGATTGGTTTTTGTACGGGCTCAAACATTTTTTTCCCGAAGCCTGGCGGCAATTTTCCGGCTATCTTCCCGCCAGTGAACACAAAAATATTTTGCGAGCCTATCATGCCTTGATCCACCACCCCGATCCGGCCATCCATGTGCCCGCCGCGCGCCACTGGAGCATCTTTGAGGGCACATGCTCCACCCTGCTGCCCAACGACAGCATCGCCGCCAATTTCGGCGCGGACCAGATGGCGATCGGGCTGGCGCGCATGGAAACCCACTACTTCATGCACAATATTTTCCTGCCGGACAATTTCCTGCTCGACAACATCGGCAAAATCCGCCACATCCCCACCACCATCGTGCAGGGCCGTTACGATGCGGTGTGTCCGATTGTCTCCGCCGACGAATTGGCGCGCGCCTTTCCCGAGGCCGACTATCACATCGTCCACGACGCCGGCCACTCGGCGTTTGAACCGGGCATCCGCGCCAAATTGATCGCAACGATGGAAAAAATGAAGGCGC
>JANPNJ010000165.1:0-1553 GCA_031427395.1 Burkholderiales bacterium | reverse complement strand
GCCGAGCCATGCGATCAGCAACAAGCCGGCAAACACCATCGGCACACCGGGCACAGCGGGCAAAATGGTGCCGGCCAGCCCGATCAAAATCAGCGCGACCGCCAGCGCCCACAACAAAATCAAACCGATGCTGTTGTCCATGGGTAATTTGTGCTTTCGATTGAATGTGGATGACCGTGATTCGGGTAAAGATTGTTTTTGCCGCGTTTGATCGCGTGTTGGCGGCCAATGGCCTATTATTCACCACAACAATCCGTGTATCCCGAGATGACCACAGCAGACAACCACAGCAATGAACAACGGCACGCCACCCGCCATGCGCTGGCGCGGGCGTTGCAGGCGTTTTTGCCGGCCTCGTCGGTGCTGACAGCCGAAGAGGATTTGCGGCCGTTTGAATGTGACGGCCTGTCGGTCTATCGTGCCTTGCCGATGCTGGCCGCATTGCCCTCGACGGTTGATGAGGTGCGGCACATCATGGCATTGGCTGACGCGCAAAATGTGAAAGTGGTGGCGCGTGGCTCGGGCACGGGCCTGTCCGGCGGGGCCACGCCGCTGGTGGACGGGTTGCTGCTGTCCATGGCCAAATTCAGCCGCATCGAAAAAATTGACGCGCTCGCCCGCACGGCGGTGGTGGAGCCGGGTGTGCGCAACCAGAAAATCTCCGAATCGGTGGCGCACCTGGGTTTGTATTACGCCCCCGATCCTTCTTCGCAAATCGCCTGCTCCATCGGCGGCAATGTGGCGGAAAACGCCGGCGGGGTGCATTGCCTGAAATACGGATTGACGGTTCACAACATCCTGAAAATTGGCGTGGTCACGGCAGATGGTGAAGCCATCACCATCGGCTCGGATGCGCTTGACAGTCCAGGCTACGATTTGCTGGCGCTGATGACGGGTTCGGAGGGCATGCTCGGCATCACCACCGAAGTCACCGTCAAGCTCACGCCGAAGCCACAACTGGCGCGGGTGGTGATGGCAAGTTTTGACAATGTCGAAAAAGCCGGCGAGGCGGTGGCCGCCGTGATTGGCGCGGGCATCATTCCGGCCGGACTGGAAATGATGGACAAGCTCGCCATTCATGCGGTGGAGGATTTTGTGCGCGCGGGTTACGACATGGACGCGGCGGCGATATTGCTGTGTGAATCCGACGGCACACCAGAGGAAGTCACCGAGGAAGTCGCCAAGATGGAGGCGGTCATGGCCGCAGCCGGTGCCACCGCCTGCCGCGTGTCCAACAACGAAGCTGAGCGCGTTACATTCTGGTCAGGACGCAAGGCGGCGTTTCCGGCGGTCGGGCGCATTTCGCCGGATTACTATTGCATTGACGGCTCGATCCCGCGCGGCCAACTGGCGCATGTATTGCGCCGCACCGAAGAGCTGTCAGTGAAGTATGGCCTGCGCTGTGCCAATGTTTTCCACGCGGGTGACGGCAACCTGCATCCGCTGATTTTGTTTGACGCGAATATTCCGGGTGAACTGGAAAAAACCGAAGCCTTCGCCGCCGATCTGCTGGAGTTGTGCATCGAAGTCGGCGGCACCATCACTGGTGAGCA
>JANPNJ010000164.1:0-3483 GCA_031427395.1 Burkholderiales bacterium | reverse complement strand
CTGGGTGATGCGGGCGCGCACCCGCGGCGCGATGCGCGGATACACGAGGCCGGTGACGATGAGACCCTGCGCGACGTGGAGGAGCATGCGGGTCAGGCGGAGGGTGCGGGTCAGGCGACTGACAGGCGTGGCAGGCGCATGCTGAAAGCAAGGATCTGGCATGAGCTGTTGCTTAAGGTAATTTGCCTGCCTGCACCAGGCGGGCGAACAAAGTATTGAGTGAGCCCCAAATAACGATGTCATCGAATTCGCCGGCACAGTTTCCCTCCGGTGTGGGGATGTGCGAAACGAATGTATTGGTAAAGGACATGTTTTGAATCTCGTCCGCGCCAGTTACCACCTTAGGCGCGTTTTTCCCCAGTGAGTAAATCACGAATGGTGCTTTAGCGGTAAGGTCTGCTGGAGTGCATCCGCCGGCAACATTGGTGACTGTTGTTGACCTCACAGTCAAAAGGTTTACAGCCGCGTTGGTATCGGACAGGCACCCCATGGTGGCGGTCTTGATTCCATCGACTCTTGTCAGGGGGAACGTGATCGTGTTTGTGCAGGCGACTGGCGTGCCTGCAGTGATATTCAAATTGCCGACAGCATATCGCACTTTATTCTGCGTCAACCCCCAGGCATCAACAAAACTGCCTTGGCTGTCGAGTGGCGAAAGTCCCAGTGTTGCCGCAGGCAAATGACCGACAAAATTGGAACAATTGCCGTGGGTTTGGACAGCTGTGGTTTCCGTGCCTGGGCAGTTGCCAGTGGCGGCAACACAAAAACTTTCCCTTCCTGAGCTATGGTTGGTGGCATTCACATAAAGCGCCGGGCACGGCAATCTGCCGTTGGCCATTGCAAAGCCGTAAACGGCTTCCTTGATTTGTTCCAGTTGTTTGTTTGTGTCCGCAGTTTTTTGCATATCCAGTTGTGTCGTGAGCGGAATGGCAACAATAGTTATAAGAATGGAAATGATCAGCAATACGACCGCGATCTCAATCAGAGAAAAGCCGCTTGTTTTTGATGGTGGGCGGATGGCTGAATTCATTTGGGAATGGTGACGACAGTGTCAGCGTAAGTCGTACTGCGGGGTAGAGTGGTGCTGGCAAATATCCGGGTGGTGCTGCCGGTGGCGTTTGGTGCCTCAAGAAAATCACTTGCGGCGGGGGTCACCGCAAATCGATTCTGCCCGGCGAGCTGCGGACCGGCGGAAATCACCACGGCATTGACGTTTGTTTTGGCGCCGACGGTAAAACAATTGGTGGTGCAGTTTGCGGCATTGGTTGCAGGTGTGACATCAGGCGAAAAGGCGGCGTACAACGACTCATGCCATTTTTGGGTGAAGTACCAGTTTGGCAGATCAGGATAAACACGGATATTCGACAGTGTCGTTGTTCCTGTTGCCTGTGTGTTGGCAAAGCCAGTCTGCATGCCAGACGGAAAGGTGGTTGAAAATTGGTCGAAGGGGATGGCACCGAGTGTATCTGGCTGCCAGCGATCAGTCACTTCAATAAAATCTATCGTAGGCATGGATGCGGTAGTGAAGCTTCTGCGTGCGTGCGAACCGCTGTCGCCTGCTGACAAGGTTGCAGTTCCAGTGCCGATGACGCCTGCCAAAGTCAACTTTATTGTTCTTGTTTGTATGCCGGTGTAATTTCCGATTGAAACGCCGGCAGTATAAGGATCGGTGGTGCAGTTCCCACTGCGCCTTTGTATGGGGTATGTCACCGCAGAGGCAACAGTGTAGGAAAAAACGTCACAACTCAGCCGGGTATTGCGAGTTGCCAATGATGTCGAAGAGTCGCGCGAGCAGGTCATTTGTGGTGCTGACACTGATGTTGTCGAGCCGTTTTTGATTGACGTGAATTGCGCATCGGTCACGGTGCGCGGGACAGCAACAAATAACGCGCCGCTTGCTATTCGAGGACGGCACATGCAAACCGCGCTGGGGCCGCCACCACATTGAAATTGAGTGCTGGCGGTAGTGTTGTTTCCGGCGGGTGTGCGGGTATCGAGCAATACATCGCTGACAATATTCCAGGAAAGTTCGGTCATGAATTTTTGGGTCGTGCTCGACGTGTTGGTGTGAAACGGGATCAATCCGGCAGTTGTTCCAGTTGTGCTGACGAGAGCGGTTAGTGGTGCCGCTGGATTGCCCAGAGGGGCCGCCCAAGGATAACTGCTATAAGTTGCACGAAAGGCAGTCAGCGCCTCGCGCACTTCATTGGCCGCCCGTCTCTCAAGTTCCGGCATCAGCTCATCAATGGTCACATAGATCAATTGATCGTTGAACGTGGCGCTGGTCGGTGCCACCACATACTCACCAGTCAAGGCGGCATTGTCATACACGCTACAGCGTTGATTGGCGGGCAGTGCTGCCCAGCCCGCCGGTGTCGGAATCGCATCCAGAAAGTCGCCGGGGTTGCCATGCCCCTCCGGATTCAACCCGGTCGCCACATTCTTTCGCGCCTGGGTTCTGCCGGTGGTTGGCAGCATCTCGCCGGGCATGATCAACACAAAGGCAACCCGATCACTTAATAATTTGCCGGTGGCATCACAGACTTTTAACCACGGCCAGGCGGGGCCGGTGCTGACATCGCACGCGAACGCCGTCGTGTTTGCCGCTGCGGTGACGGGGTTGAGAACAAGCATGCATGGGCCATCTGGATTGGGTTCGGCAAGATTTTGGCTCACCGCATACCAAGGGACAATGCCGAACAAATCAGTTTCACTTGCGCCATCGATGGCCAGCCCGAGTGCTTTCCAGGGCAGCCGTCCGACACATTGCAACGTGGCAGTTTTTGCGCCTCCAGCCGATAACGCCGGCAAACCATGCATGGCTGCACCATTCAAACAAGAGTTTGCGTCGGAAGTGCCGTCGTAATTGGTGTTTTGCAGCGTATCCGGTGGTGGCATTTGACCTGGCCTGTTGCCTGCCCCCGGTGTACCGTTCAAAGCATAACCAATGAGTGCAGTTCGCGCCTCCGCCATGACTTCTGCATTGGTGGTCAATTTTTTCTGGTTTCGCAGCGCCGATCCGGTACCCGAGCCATAACTGGTGAGAATGGCAACGCCGCCAATGGCGAGCAGGGTCAGCACAATCAGCAGCAACACCATGCCGTTTTGGCGCGAGACCGATTTCATTTGGCTGGCGATTTTGTTTTGGCCGCGGTCGGATTGTTTTTTCTTGGTGCTTTTTTCTTTTGTTCGACCATGCTGCGCGGCGGCGGCGATGCTTCAACCTGTCCTGCCCCTTCATTTGAGCCTGCCAGCGCAAATTTCGGCGCCGTCCCCACCATTGCCGATGTTGCGGTCACGTCGCGCGCGGAGCTACTGAGGTGGCGGGTGCCAGCTTGGGCGCCACCATTGACCCAGTAGGTGGTGCTGCCGTCACTGCGCCGGACAAAGCCGTTGAGCACGTCGGTGCGCTGAACAATTTCGTCTTCAACCACCAGAATGCCCACTTTGCGCGCATGGTCAAGCTGGGCACGTTTTGCGTCG
>JANPNJ010000163.1:0-4408 GCA_031427395.1 Burkholderiales bacterium | reverse complement strand
CGGCGGACGGAAGGGGTTGTCCGGCGAGCGGGAGGGGATGGAATGGCTGATGAAAACAATCGGTGTGGCGCAGACGCGCGGCATCACTGTTGGCGGCAATTCGTGAACCGCCGCCGCGGTTTGGTGCTGGTGGCAGTCCTGATGGCTGCCAGCATTTTTTTCATCGGGAGTGTGATCGTCCCTGTTGTCGGTGTGTTGGTGTTCGTGATGTCCGTCATGATCCGCAGCCTGCGCGTATTCGTGCGAAAAATATTCGCCCATGGCGGCGTGGCTCCATTGGAGCGGCAGCAGGCAAAGAATAAGGATGGCTACGAATCGGCGCATGGCGGGAATATACCAGACTGGATGTCATGTGGTTGCAATTTCCTGTCACGCACAGGCGATATCAGGACAACACTGCCTTGACTGGTGCGTCAGATGACAAAATTGTAATCTTCCCGACATCTTCGGGTCAGCATCTTATGGCCACACTCCCCAGCTTTCAAGCCGCCTGCACGATCAATTGATGCGAATAAAATTCTCCCGGTTCTTGCTGTTCGCGCTGCTGGTGGTGCTGCCGGTGCAGTCCATTGCCATCATTCATGCGGCACCATTGCGCATGCCATCGGCCGCAGCCACTGTCCTGCCCGCGCAAATTGCCGACACCGACCAACATTGCCGGACAGTTGAGGCAACAGACGTCTGCAAACTTGGTTGTGACAGTTGTGCCACCTGTTCGGCAACCGAGCCCGGTTGCCTGCCGGACATGTTTCATCCCGCTGCCGTGGGTGAAACACCCGGCGTGAATGGCAATTTGTCCCCGCGTTACACATCCCGCATCCCCGCGCTCATTCCGCGCCCGCCCGCCTTGTTTGCCTAAGGCACACCCGCTGCCAGCGGTTGGTGCCATGGCGCTGTGCCTGGCGCACCCCAGAGTGACTTTGTCAACCGCCTGCTGTTTGCAGGCAACGCGCTTCGCGTGCAGGTTCACATTGTTCATCGTTGCCATGCGATTCCACTTTTGATTTTTTTATGCGCGAATGCACACACTGTTTCAATCCGCTTGCCGGTTATGATTGGCACTGCCATGCCTGCGGTTTTTTGCCACGGTATCAGGACGGCATTGCCTGTCTGTCGCCACGCATGCTGGGACACAATGACGGCTACAACGAGGCGCTTTTCAGCGAATATGATCGTCTTGTTGACAGCCATTTTTGGTTCACCGGACGGCTCAATTTAATCATCGACACCATGCGTGTCCACTGTCCGGCACCCGCCGCCATGCTCGAAATCGGCTGTGCCACCGGCCATGTGCTGGCGGGCATACACAAAAACTTTCCCGGCCTCAGGCTTACGGGTGCCGAGCCGTCCATCGTGCCCCTGAAAACGGCCGCGCGCCGTCTGCCGGATGCCGCGTTTGTGCAAATGGACGGGCGCTGCATTCCATGGAGCAATGAATTCGATGTGATTGGCGCCTTTGATGTGCTGGAACACATAGAGGAAGACGAATTGGTGCTGCGGCAAATGCACCGCGCCTGCAAACACGGCGGGATCATCATGCTCACGGTGCCGCAGCATCGCTGGCTGTGGAGCCGGACTGACGTGGATGCTGCCCACAAAAGGCGCTACACGCGGCGGGAGTTGCTGCACAAAGTGCGCGCCGCCGGATTTCATGTCAACTATGTTTCGTCATTCATGTTTTTGCTGCTGCCCGCCATGGTGGCTTCGCGGGTCATGCAGCGAAGCAAAAAATCCGGCCGCTCGCCGGTTGATGACGGCTTCAAAATCAGTCCGTGGCTCAATCGACTGTTTTCGCTGGTCTTCGGCATGGAACGGCTGTTGCTGTCGGCCGGCATCCGCTTTCCGGTTGGCGGCTCACTGCTGCTGGTGGCGAGAAAAATACCGCAGGATGCCGGCGGCTCAGGAGCCTGACTGATTTGCCCGCCGGTGCGGTCGCCAGGCTGTGGCGGGCGCAATCGCGCCTACTTCATCTCAAAGGTGAGTGTGGCCCAATTGGTGTCGTAATCCGCGTCCGCGTCCTTGACGGGATGCACGTGAATCAGCGCGATGTACCAGGCGGATTTTTTGCTGATCTTGACACTTGCCATACCATTTTTGTCGGTGCGCAATTTTTGGGCGTTGACGCGCCGCTCGGCGTCATCGTCCTCGTTGAAGCCGGCGTGATTGACATAAACGAGATGATTCGCAACCGGCTGGCCGTTGTGCAAAACCTGGAAGCGCAAGGCTTCATTCAGTTTGAGCTCAAAGGGATTATTCTGCGGAACGATCTCCAGCGGATAACCAAGTCGCCGGGAATAATCCGTGCTGTAGGTATTGCCGACCTGGAAAACCGCCTTGACATGTTTCGCCGAGCGTTGGCGCACGGCGGCGAGCTTGCTTTCGCTGTCGAACGACGCCAGGCCATCCAGCGCCCCGTAAAGCTTCATGAAGGCGCGGAAATCCGCCGTCGGCAGCGTCCTCACGCCGGGCCGGGTCGAGACACCGGCGACGGGGGTGCCTGCCTTGCCGGTGGTGAATGTCAGGTGGGAAGCCGCATCGGCATCGTGCCAATCGGTCGCCGGGGGATGGAACACCTTGTCATCCGCCGCAATGCTCACATCCTGCATGCGCGCACGCGCAACAATGGCCAGATTTTTGTCAAAGGTGCCGTTGACCAGTTTCAGCAATTCCTTTGATTGCGGTTTCAGGAAATAGTTGTCCGGTTTCAAAAACAACTCGTGCGCCTGTGTCGATCCGGACGCCAGCAGCATGGACGCGGTCAGCAGCATGGATTTCAGGATTTTTTTGTTCATGAGGGATATTCCCGGTGGTTGGTTTATTGGTGCCAATTGTGGCACACCTCTGATGTTACTGCGCTAAACTGGCGGCCATGCAAGGTGTGCCTGTCGAAACACAGGCGTTAAACGGGAAGCGCGTGCGGCAGGGCAATCAATGCCCGCCCAATCGCGCACTGCCCCCGCAACGGTGATTGGAATATTCGGTGTTGCAGTTCCACTGGGCCGGAATTTGGCCTGGGAAGGAAATGCCGAAAACATGGCGCGATGCCGTGTTCATCCATCAGTCCGGATACCGGCCTGGCATCGCCGAATCGCTAATCCACGACCCGGCGTCGCGCGCATGAGGGTGAAATTCCCGCCATGCGTTTTGTTTTGTCACGTGCGGGGACGCCTGTGATTTTTTACTGAAAATCAAATGAAAACTTTTATTTGCCCTATCCGCAAGGCATCCGCACTTGCGGTTGCAGGTTTGTTTGTCTCTGCTGCAAACGCCACAGCCGCCACAACCGCAGCCACACCGGTTGACAATATTCTGGTCACCGCCACCCGCACCAGCCAAACGCTCGCCGAAACCATGGCGCAGGCGGTAATCATCAGCCGCGACGACATTGAAGCCGCCGGCATGGTCAGCCTGGCCGAACTGTTGCAGCGCCGCGCCGGGGTGGAAATCCGCGCCACCGGCGGGCCCGGCCAGCCCGCCAGTGTGTTCATGCGCGGCGCCAACGGCTCACACACCTTGGTGCTCATTGACGGCATGCGTGTGGGCTCATCGACTTCCGGTGCCACCGCACTGGAAAATATCGCGCCCGACATGATCGAGCGCATCGAAATCGTCAAAGGTCCGCGCTCCGGCTTGTATGGGTCGGATGCCATTGGCGGGGTGATCCAGATTTTCACGCGGCGGGCAAAGGCCTCCGGTGCTTATGTTGGTTTTGGTGCGGGCACCTTTGCCGCGCAGCACATGGCAGGTGGCTTGACATTGGTGGACGGCAACACCACTTTCACACTTGTGGCGGGACGGCAAAAAATCAATGCGCCATCGGCGACCAACGACAGCGCCGGATCATTCACTTTCAACGCGGATGGTGATCCATACCAAAACACCAACGGCAAAATCGGCGTGGCGCACCGCATCAATGCCACTGACGAGGTGCGGCTCGATGTCTGGCAATCGCAGGGCAAAACCGCGTTTGACAGCGGCGCCGGCAATGCCGAAACAGTGAACAAACAAACGCTGTTTGGTGCGTCGCTGCAATTCCACAACCAGCTTTCGGCGCACTGGCGATCACGCCTTGTGATCGGGCAAACGGTTGATGACATCACCATCATCGCGGCCTTCGGCGGGAAATTCAAGACCCGCCAAAATCAATACACCTGGCAACACGATGCCAGCTTTGGCGGGCTGGACGGGACGGCGGGGTTTGAGCGGCGCGATGAAAATGTATCCGCCACCACCGGCTACACCAGGCTCGTGCGCAGCACTGATGCGTTGTTTCTCGCGGGATCGAAAAAAATGGATGCCTGGTCGTTGTCGGCCAATCTGCGCCACGACCGCGAACAACAATTCGGCGCGCGCAACACCGGTGGCGTGACGGCGGGGGTTCAGCTTTCCACCTCGCAGTTTTTGTACG
>JANPNJ010000162.1:0-5616 GCA_031427395.1 Burkholderiales bacterium | reverse complement strand
TGCCGCTGGCAACACCGCCCCGCGTGATTTGCCGCTGCGGCCGGAATTGACCAGCCGCCTCGGCAGCGGATTGGTGTTTCAGTTGCTGCCGCTGACGGACGCCGAAAAAGCACTGGCGCTGAACGCCCATGCACTGAGCCGCGGGTTCAAACTGTCGGCGGATGTCAGCGGGTATTTGCTGCGCCATTCCCGCCGCGACATGGCTTCCCTCATCGCCATGCTCGATGCGCTCGATCAATATTCGCTGGAAACCGGCCGCGAAATCACCGTGCCGCTGCTCAAACAACTGTCCCAACCCGCATTGATATGAATCTGGCCCTGTTTGATCTGGACTACACACTCCTGAGTGGCGACAGCGACCATTCCTGGGGGCAATTCCTGGCGGCCGAAGGGGTGGTCGATGGTGTCGAACACAATCGGCGCAATGATGCCTTCTGGGCGCAGTACAAGAACGGCATACTCGACATCCACCAATATCTGCAATTTGCGCTGTCTCCCATTGCCGGCAAAACCCCTGCCGAATTGGCGCCGCTGCACGCCAAATTCATGCACCAAATCATCGCGCCCATGATCAGCGACAAAGCCAAGGCGCTGGTGGCCAAACATGCCGATGACCTGTGCGCCATTGTCACCGCCACCAATGCCTTTGTCACGGCACCGATTGCCGCGCTTTTCGGCATCGCGCATTTGATTGCTTGTGATGTGGAAATCGTCAATGGCCGCTATACCGGGCAGCCTCTCGGCGTGCCGTCGTTCCGGGAAGGCAAAATCCAGCGGGTGGACATGTGGCTGGCGGACATGGGCAAAACCATGGATGATTTTGCCGAGAGCTGGTTTTACAGCGATTCGCAAAATGACCTGCCACTGCTTGAGCGCGTCAACCGACCGGTGGCGGTCAATGCCGATGCCACCTTGCTGGCGCACGCAAAGTCGCGCGGATGGCCGATAATCGAAATCAAATGATCAAAAAATTCATCAAAAAAATATTTGGCCGCAAGACGGTGCGTGGCAGCGGCGGCGAAATCGAGCCGATGCCGACCCTTTACACGCGCGATCAGCACGGCATCGACCGGCGCGACATTTCCGACGCCGCCATCCGCACCTGCGAGGGGCTGCACCGCGCGGGGTTCAAGGCCTTTGTGGTGGGCGGCGCGGTGCGCGATTTGCTGCTGCGGCGTCACCCCAAGGATTTCGACATTGCCACCGATGCCACGCCCGAAGAAGTGCGCGGGGTGTTCCGCCGCTCGCGCATCATCGGTCGCCGCTTTCGACTGGTGCATGTGATGTTTGGCGCCGAGACCATTGAAGTCTCGACTTTCCGTTCCGCGCATGATGCCGCCAGCGATGAAAACAGCGCCAACACCGACGAGCATGGCCGCCTGCTGCGCGACAACGTGTACGGCTCACAGGCTGACGACGCCATCCGCCGCGATTTCACCATGAACGCGCTGTTTTACGACCCGGAGGCCGAGGAGGTGTGGGATTACACCGATGGCTACAGCGACATTGAAAAAAAGCGCGTGGTGATGATCGGTGACCCGGAAACCCGCTACCGCGAAGACCCGGTGCGCATGTTGCGCGCCGCCAGGCTGGCGGGCAAGCTCGGTTTCACCATTGACCGCAAAACCGAGGCGCCGATTGCCGAGTTCAAATCGCTGCTCGCCAATGTGCCCGAGGCGAGGCTGTTTGATGAAATGCAAAAGCTGTTGTTTTCCGGCCATGCGTTGGAGTGCATCCAAAAGCTGCAAAAACTTGGCCTGCATGACTTGTTGTTGCCCTCGCTCGCGCAATTGATCGGCGATGCGCCGGTCCAGCGTTTCACCATGCTGGCGCTCCAGCGCACCGATGAGCGCATCCGCGATGACCGCGGCGTGTCGCCGGCGTTTTTGTATGCGGCGTTGTTCTGGCAGCCGATGCAGGCGCGCTGTGCTGTGCTGGAGGCGCGCGGCGCGCGGGCGTTGGCGGCGTTGCACCAGGCCATGGATGAGGTGCTGGATGAACAGCGCCGCACCCTCGCCATCCCGCGCCGTTTTGACGCCGGCATCAAAGAGCTATGGGTGTCACAGTCGCGCTTTGAGCAGCGTTCCAGAGTCAAGGCATATCGCCTGCTGGACCATCCCCGGTTTCGCGCCTGTTATGATTTTTACGCCTTGCGCGCCGAGGTGGGGGACGCCGATGCCGACGTTGCCGCATGGTGGGAGACATTCCAGTTTGCCGAAGACGAGGCGCGCGAGGCAATGCTGCTGCCGGACAATGATCCGAAGAAAAAGCGGCGTCGGCGCAAAAAACCGTCATCCGGGGCGGCAGACAGCATCTCACCGGCAATGTCAGACCAGGAGCAAACCCCATGACCTCGCGCACGGGCAACCTCACCGGCTTTCGTTCGACTGTATTTATTGGCCTGGGCAGCAATCTGGACAATCCTGTGGCTCAGGTGCAGCAGGCCATGCTGGAGGTCGACGAAATCGCCGACAGCGCGCTGGTGAAAATTTCTTCTTTTTACGAAAGCGCGCCGGTTGTGGACCACGACGGCAATCGTGACCAGCCTGCGTATATCAATGCGGTGGCGGAATTGACCACCACCCTTTCCCCGCAGGAATTGATGCAGGCGCTGCTGGCCATCGAGTCCCGGCACCAGCGTGTCCGCAGCGAAAAATCCGCGCCGCGCACACTCGACCTGGACATCCTGATTTTCAATGAGTGGCGCATCGATTCGCCGGAACTCACCACGCCGCATCCCCGTGCGCACGAACGGGCGTTTGTGCTGCACCCGCTGATTGAGATCGCGCCAGATGTCTATATACCCGGCAAGGGCTATGCGCGGGATTTTCTGGCGGGCGTTGCGGGCCAGGCCATCCGCCGGTTGCACGATGCCAATGCCATTGCCTGACTGCCATCCCATGCCATGAAATACCGCTACATTGTTGTGGAAGGTCCGATCGGCTGCGGCAAATCCACGCTTGCCGAAAAGCTGGCCGGGCATTACGGCGCGGACGCGCTGCTTGAGGATATCGGCGCCAATCCGTTTCTGCCGCAGTTTTACCGCGACATGAAACGCCATGCGCTGGCCACCCAGATGTTTTTTTTGTTTCAGCGGGTCAATCAATTGTCCGCGATGCGGCAGCCCGATTTGTTCGCGCGCAGGACCATCGCCGATTACATGCTGGCCAAGGACTCGCTGTTCGCCAGGCTGACACTGGATGACAACGAGTACGGGCTGTACATGCAACTGCACAATCACCTTAAGCCACAGGCGCCGGTGCCGGATTTGGTGATCTACCTGCAAACCTCCGTGCCGCAATTGCAGGCCCGCATCCAGCGGCGCGGACGGATGATGGAACGCGGCATCACCGAAGAATATTTGCTGCGGCTGACGGAATGCTACACCCGCTTTTTCCATGGCTACAACGAGTCACCGCTGTTGATTGTCAACAGCGACCGCTTCGATTTTGCGAACAATGACGGACATTTCCAGCTGCTCGTCAAACACCTCGACACCATGCGCGGCGGCAAGGAGTATTTCAGCAAGGCATGACGCTTCCACGCCCCGGATTTTGCAGCCGCCGACGCATTTTTTCCGCCCCTCATTCCTCACCCCGCATACTTTTTTCGCCAAACCACACCGCGCCATGGAAATCATCCGCACCATCACTGCCATGCGCTTGCGGCTGGCGACCGAAAACAACACCGCGCTGGTGCCGACCATGGGCAATTTGCACGCGGGACACCTTGAGCTGATTCGCGTGGCACGGGAAAAAACCGGCGCGGCGGGCTGTGTGGTGGTGTCGATATTCGTCAACCGCCTGCAGTTCGCGCCGCACGAGGATTTTGCAACCTACCCGCGCACCCTCGAACATGATTGCGCCCGCGCCGCCGAGGCGGGCGCGGATATTGTTTTTGCGGCGGATGAACATGAGCTGTATCCGGTTGCACAGCAATTTTTGGTCGAACCCTCCCCGCTGCAACACCTGCTCGACGGTGCCGTGCGGCCGGGGCACTTTCGCGGCGTGGCCACGGTGGTGCTGAAATTGTTCAACATTGTTTTGCCGCAGGTGGCGGTGTTCGGCAAAAAAGACTATCAACAGTGCCGGGTGCTGGCGGACATGGTCAGACAATTCAACCTGCCGGTGGCCATGGTGTTTGCCAACACCGTGCGCGCGCCGGATGGCCTGGCGTTGTCGTCGCGCAACGGTTATTTGAGTGTTGCCGAACGCCTGGAGGCGCCGCGCCTGTTTGCATTGCTTGGCGGCATCGAGGCTGAGCTGCAGGCGGGCAACCGCGACTATGCGGGGCTGGAAGCGGCGGGTCTCTCGAGACTGGAAAAACACGGCTGGCGGCCGGATTACCTGCGCATCCTGCGTGCCGATGACTTGCAGGCGCCCGAATCAACCACGACCGATTTGGTGGTGCTGGCGGCGGCGCGTCTGGGCGCCACACGCTTGATTGACAATATTGAAGTGCGGCGCGTGTTGAAATGACAAAGCCGTTTATTGACGGGCAGTTTCAGACATAAATGCTCCAAAAGGCACGTCAATAAACGAGTTTCATATTTGGCAGCTTCTAAAAACCCCAAAATTTCCTTCCCCTGCGTAGAGCTTGCCCCGGTATGTTTAAAGCCGGGGCAGGAGTCTAATTTTTGTTGTGTCATCAATGACATGCAAAAATTGGGTACCGGCCTTCGCCGGTAAAGGCGCGGTTATGAGAAGTTCCCATTTTTAAGCCGCCCGCAATGAATCCACAATCTTCATGCGCGCCGCCCGCAGCGCCGGCAAAAAGCCGCCGACGAATCCCATGAACAACGAAAAAACCACGGTCTGGATGATGATGGCGGGGGTGAGGGTGAAGGAAAACGCGAGCTGTGAGAACGACTGGAAATTCAGCGTGGAAACGGTGATGGCCTGCAGGAAGGTGGCAAAGAACAGTCCGGCAATGCCTCCCACCAACCCCAGCAGCAACGACTCCGACAGGAACGCCACCAGTATCGACAGGCGGCGAAAGCCCAGCGCGCGCAGGGTGCCGATCTCGGCGGTGCGCATCGCCACCGATGAATACATGGTGATGGCCGCGCCGATCATCGCGCCGATGGAAAAAACCACCGACAGCAGCAGGCCGAGAAACGAAATGAAAGTGGACAGCGCGCGCGACTGCTCCTCATAGAAAAGCTGTTCACGCTTGACATCGATGGTCAGGCGCACATCGGCGGCGATGTTTTTGGCGAGCGCGTCAAAAGCATTGCTGTCGGCCAACTGCACAACCATCGACGAATAATTGAAACGCCGGAATGATTGCATGAGCTGATCCACATCCCCCCACACCTCCGAATCAAAGGCGCTTTTGCCGCCATCAAAAACGCCGACTATGGTCCAGTCGCGCTGCGCAAAGCGTATCGACTGGCCGAGGCCGGTGCCGTCGAATTCGCGGTTGATGTTGCGTCCGACCACAATCTCGGAGGAGCCGGGCCGGAACATTCGCCCCTCGACAATGTTCACCTGCGGACGCAGCACGATGCCCATCGGCGAAACGCCGCGCGTGACAATGTTGGAGCCCTTGTCCTGGCCGGTTTTGTAGAGCGAGATCAGCACCAGCGATTCCTTGGATGCCATCGCCTCGCCCGAT
>JANPNJ010000161.1:0-3145 GCA_031427395.1 Burkholderiales bacterium | reverse complement strand
GTTTCCGGCTTCAGCGAATTCGCCGGGCAGATCAAGGCGGGCAAATTCCGCGCGCTGGCGATTTCATCCGACAAAAAAATCGCCGGCATTGATGTGGCGACATTGCGTGACCAGGGTGTCGCGGTTGACTTGTTCAACTGGCGCGGTGTGTTTGCCGCCCCCGGCATCACCGATGCGCAGAAAAAAGCCCTGCTCGCCGCACTCGACACCACCGTGAAATCCGCTGGCTGGAAAGAGGTATTGGTCAAGCAGGAGTGGACCGATATTTATCAATCGGGCGAGGCTTTCGACAAATATCTGGTTGATGAAAACAAACGCATTGGCGATATTCTGGGCAAGCTGGCGCTGAAAAAGTAGCTGATGTTTTAAGCAGTTATTAACCGCCGATGGACGCCGATAACCGCCGATATTCGCCGATGGAGCCATATCGGGGACACACTGTAAATTCAAAATTCTCGTCATTCCTGCCTGCGTGGGAATGACGGGAATTTAAGTCGTGACGTTAATTTTATCGGCGCTTATCGGCGTCCATCGGCGGTAAACCCCCCCCAACAATAGTGATGACCACCTCCCCCACCCGCCACACCGGCCAGATACTGCTTGCCATCGGCGTGCTGCTGCTCGGCACTGCGCTGGCCTATGGCACCAGCTTGTTGCCTGAGTCCACCGGCTATGCCAAGGTCGGCCCCAGGCTGATGCCCACTCTGGTGTCCATTGGCCTGTTGATATTGGGCGTGTTGTTGCTGAAAGAATCCCTCACCGGCGGCTTCCGCGATGTGGATGAAACCGTCCACGCCGCCAAGGCCATCGAGACCGCCACCGACTGGCGTGCATTCGGCTGGATTTCGGCGGGGCTGATCGCCAATGGGCTGTTGATCGTGCCGGCTGGCTTTGTGATTGCCGGCACGGTGTTGTTTGTGTTGGCCGCGCGTGGCTTGGGTGGCACGGGCGGCAAGGGCGGGGTGCAATATGCGCGCAACGCCATGATCGGTTTGGTCATTGCCGCTTCCACCTACGCGTTTTTTACCTACGGCCTGGGGCTCGCATTGCCGCGCGGCATCCTGCCGGTGTAGCCGCCTGTGGAAGCCCTCAATTCTCTCGCGCAAGGCTTCACTCTTGCCTTGACCATGCAAAACCTGCTGTGGTGTTTTATCGGCGTGACCCTCGGCACGGCCGTGGGGGTGTTGCCCGGCATCGGTCCGGCGGTGGCGGTGGCACTGCTGCTGCCGGTGACCAGCAAGATTGACCCGTCGGGGGCGCTCATCATGTTCGCCGGCATTTATTACGGCGCGATGTACGGCGGCTCCACCACTTCCATTTTGCTCAACACGCCAGGTGAATCCGCCACCATCATCACCGCGATGGAGGGCAACCAGATGGCCAAGCGCGGGCGCGCGGGCGCGGCGCTGGCCACCTCGGCCATTGGCTCGTTTGTGGCCGGCACCTTGACCGTGGTGGCGCTCACGTTTGTTTCGCCGCTGGTGGTCGATGTCGCCATCCAATTCGGTCCATCGGAATATTTTTCACTGATGGTGCTGGCGTTTGTCACGGTGTCGGCGGTGCTCGGCCAATCCGCGCTGCGCGGCATGACCAGTTTGTTTGTGGGGCTCGCCATTGGCCTGGTGGGCATCGACACCCAGAGTGGCGCGGCGCGTTTTGCCTTTGGTGTGCCGCAATTGCTCGACGGCATCGAGGTCGTCACCATTGCGGTCGGCTTGTTTGCGGTGGGCGAGACACTGTGGGTGGCGTCAAAAGAGCGCCATGTGAATGAGGCCGTCATGCAGATGTCCGGCTCGCTGTGGATGACGCTGGACGACTGGAAACGCTCGTGGGCACCGTGGCTGCGCGGCACCGCGATCGGCTTTCCGTTCGGTGCGATTCCGGCGGGGGGCGCGGAGATTCCGACTTTTCTTTCCTATGCGATGGAAAAGAAATTGTCCGCGCATCCCGACCAATTCGGCAAGGGTGCCATCGAAGGCGTGGCCGGGCCCGAGGCGGCCAACAACGCCTCCTCCACCGGCACCATGACTACGCTGTTGGCATTGGGGCTGCCGACTTCCGCCACCGCCGCGATATTGTTGGCGGCGTTCCAGCAATACGGTTTGCAGCCGGGGCCCTTGTTGTTTGTCACTTCGGCCGATCTGGTATGGGCGCTGATCGCCTCGATGTACATCGGCAATGTCATGCTGCTGGTGCTGAATCTGCCGCTGGTGGGCATCTGGGTCAAGCTGCTCACCATTCCGCGCCATCTGCTGTACGCGGGCATTTTGATATTCGCCACGCTCGGCGTGTTTGGCATGCGCCAGTCGGCGTTTGATATTTTTCTGCTGTATGCCATTGGCCTGCTGGGATTTTTGATGCGCCGTTACGATTTTCCGACCGCGCCGGTCATCATCGGCATGATCCTGGGGCCGCTGGCCGAAGCGCAGTTGCGCCGTGCCCTGTCGATAGGCCAGGGTGACTGGACGATATTTTTGCAAAAGCCGCTGTCGGCCTCATTGCTTGGCGTGACCACGCTGTTGATTGTCGGGCCGTGGGTGTGGAAAAAATGGAAGGCGGCGCAGCAAAAGTAGGGTGGGCAGAGCCCACCATAGCGACGATGGTGGGCTTTGCCCACCCTTGATTTTTATTTTCACTCACCACCATCACAACCATGAACCTTTCCGACGTCCGCTTCGACCGCTTCTATCGCTACACCGAATTTTCCGACATCCTGCACGCTTATGTCGCCGCCCATCCGACACTGCTGAGCATCGAATCAATTGGCAAAAGCCACGAGGGGCGCGACATTTGGGTCATTTCTGCCTCAAACACGGCTACTGGTGCGGCATCTGACAAACCAGCTTATTGGGTGGACGCCAATATTCATTCGAGTGAATTGGCCGGAGGCGTGGCCGCACTTTATTTTATTGACACCCTGGTCAAACAATTCGGCACGCGCGACGACATCAGCCGCTGCCTCGATACCCGCACCATCTACATTTGTCCGCGCATGAATCCCGATGGTGCCGAATGGTCGATGCGTGATTCGCCCAAACTGATTCGCTCCTCCACCCGCAACTATCCATTTGAGGAAGACCCGATTGATGGTCTGGACATTGAGGACATCGACGGTGACGGGCGTATTTTGTCGATGCGCATTCCG
>JANPNJ010000160.1:0-3837 GCA_031427395.1 Burkholderiales bacterium | reverse complement strand
CAATGGCGATGGCAGTGACGATGGCAAACACCCGCGCGCATTGGCAGAAATGACACCATCCGGGTCATGGGGTACAAAGCCCGCGCCACCTTTGGACAGTCGGGGCGCGCGCGCCATTGCCCAATCAGCCATGGAAGCCCTGGCGCGTGGCGATAATCCTGCCGCCAGACAAGCATTGGCGCATTTGCAGGCGAGTGGCAATGCGGATGCCTCGGTCAATTTTGCATTGGCCATTGCCTGCCGGCGGATGCAAGATGACCGCGCCGCGTTGCAGGCGGTCGAGATGGCACTGGTCGCTGACCCAGGCAATTTCCAGTATTTGCTGATGAAAGCCGACCTGCTTGCCGACCAGTCGGCACATCGGGAGGCGTCGGCATTTTATGCGGCAGCCGTGAATGCGGCGGCCGGATTAGCCGATCCGCCCGAACAACTCAAGGCGGAAATCGCGCGCGCAAGGCAAATGTGCAGCCAACTATCCTCGGAGCTTGAACGTTTGATCACGGCACGCCTGGCGACGATTGGCGAATTGCCTGGTGAAAAAACGCCACCGTCCTCACCGCGTATAAACGAAGCATTGGACATTTTGTTAGGACGGGCCCAGCCGTTTGTCCAACGACCGCGCCATTTCCACTTTCCGGGATTGCCCGCCATTTCTTTTTTTCCGCCGGATCAGTTTGACTGGATTCCGGAACTGGAAGGACAGACCGGTGCCATCCGCGCGGAATTGGAAATGGTCCTGCATGACCACAACGCCTTTGCGCCTTATGTGGAACACAATCCGCATCGTCCAGGCATCACCAAAAATGAGTTGGTGAACAACGCCGACTGGAGTGCTTTTTACCTCTGGAAAAACGGCAAATTGGTTGCGGAAAATGCCGCGCGATGCCCGGCCACGGTCAAGGCCATGTCCGCGATTCCCTTGACCACCATTGCCAATCGTTCGCCCTCGGTGCTGTTTTCCCTGCTGCGCCCCGGCGCGCATATTCCCGCACACAACGGCCTGATCAATACCCGCCTGATTGCGCACCTGCCGTTGATTGTGCCTGGCAAATGCCGTTTCCGGGTCGGCAATGACACGCGCGAGTGGCAAGCGGGCAAGGTATGGGTGTTTGATGACACCATCGAGCACGAAGCATGGAATGATTCCGATGAGACCAGGGTGATTCTTTTGTTTGAAGTCAACCGGCTGGACATCTCAGCCGCAGAACAACAATTGGTGGCGGGCATATTTGAGGCCATTGACAGCCATTCCGGGAAGCCACCCGAATGGGAAATTTGAACAGGGAAAGTCTGCATGAGCAATGAAATAGCCACACTGGAAAAACAGGCGTTGCGCGCGATGTCCGCCGGGCAGCGCGAGACTGCTGTCAAAGCGTGGCAGCGCATTCTGGGTCTCGACCCGAACCATGTTCCCACGCTGGAGAACATCGGAAAATTTTCGTTGCAGACCGGCGACCTGGTTTCGGCCAAGAAAGCCTGCCAACGCGTGGTTGACATTGACGGGCGCGACCCACGGCAATGGATCAACCTGGCACTGGCGTGCCAGGGTCTCAAAGACGAGGGCGGCGAGGAAAAGGCCATCAAGGCGGCATTGACGGTGGACCCGATGGACTTGTTGGCGTTGTTGATGCGTGCCACGCTGCTGGAACGACAGGGACAGCGGCACAAGGCGGCGTCCGCCTTTGGCGCCGCCGCCGCCGTGGCGCCGTCGATGGAAAGGCTGCATCCCGATTTGCGTCCCGCGGTGCAATATGCGCAGCAATTCAAAGGCGAATACGACGCCGAATTCGGCGCGTTTCTGGATCAATATCTGCATCCGCATTTTGCTGCACACCACGGCGAAAACCTGAAACGTTTCCGCGATTCGGTGGACATCATGGTGGGTCGCAAGCGCCGCTTTGATTCCAATTCCATGATGCACCATTATCCGGGCCTGGCACCCATTGAATTTTTTGAGCGGGCTGATTTTCCGTGGCTCGATGCATTTGAACAATCAACGGATGCCATCCGGGAAGAGTTCCTCGGCGTGTTGAACGACAAGAACGATGAAAAGGGCTTTGTGCCCTACATCACCTACCCTGACGATGTGCCGCTCAACCAATGGGCGCAGCTCAACAATTCCCCGGACTGGAGCGCCTTTCACCTCTGGAAAAGCGGCAGTGTGGTGGAGGCCAATGCAGCCAAGTGCCCCTTGACCATGAAGCTGTTGGCTGGCGCCCCACAGCCGCAACAGCCTGGCCGCACACCGGCTGCCATGTTTTCCCTGCTCAAACCCAAAACCCAGATCCCGCCGCATACAGGCGTGTCAAACGTCAGGCTGGTCACGCATGTGCCGTTGATTGTTCCCGAAGGCTGCGGATTTCGTGTTGGCAACGAGGTGCGCGAATGGGTTCCGGGCAACGCCTGGGTGTTTGACGACACCATTGAACACGAAGCATGGAATGGCAGCGATCAATTGCGTGTGGTGCTGATATTCGATATCTGGCATCCACATCTGAGCCAGGCCGAACGGGAGATGGTGACGGCGATGGCATCGGCGGTGACCGCGTTCAACGGCACAGGCGGCGGCTTCGAGCTTTGACTATTGTGCCCTCTGCTGGTTTTAGGTAATCACCCAGCCAGAAAAGCAAAACGGCGGGCCGAAGCCCGCCGTTTTGTATTGCGATGATGCGATTTAGAACTTCACTGTTGCGTTCAGGAACACGCGACGACCCAGGGCATCGTAAACCTGCGGATAGGTGTTGCCGTTGCCAGAGCCTGCCCCGACCAGACCACTCAAAGGCGGATCCTTGTCAAACAGGTTGTTGATACCGCCACGCAAGGTGATTTTCTTGGTGGCGGCCCAGGTTGCGGCCAGATCGAAGTAATTGCGCTCGCTGAACGACCGGTCGGCCGGGGCAATGGCGGTATTGCGCAGCAGAGGGTTGCTGCTCACACCCTCTTGATCAACTTTGCCGATAAAACGCCATGTGCCGGAAACCTCAACGTTCCATGGTGTTTCCCAGGTGGTACGGAACTTGTGGCGCCATTCAGGTGAAGGCACACCGCAATTGGCACCGTGGTAGCCGACGCAGTCGTATTTGCCCAAGCCCGGCAACGGCTCGGTTTCATTGGTCTTCAGCAAGGTGCCGGTGAAGTTGAATTTCAGGCTGCCGTAGGCGGGCAACTTATGGATATAGTCCATGCTCACGTCAAAACCGGATGTTTTCAACCCACCCAGGTTCTGGTTGTTGGCTGCGATTTGCGCAGTCTGCAAAGCCCACAATGAGCCGAAACGGTCACGGGTGATCAGGCCACAGAATTGCGCTGAACCGGTAGCCAGACACTGCGCCAGTGTGGTGCCCGGCGGAACGCTGCCGATCACTTTTTCGACTTCAATCTGGAAGTAATCCACCGACGCGGTGAAATTGCGACCAATCTGGAACACGGCACCGACAGTATAGCTTTCGGACTCTTCGGGTTTCAGGTTCTGGTTGCCGCCAAACAGTGCGTTGTACTGACCCGCCGGGCTGTCCAGAATGGCGGTGCCATATTGCGCAGCGGTGACGCCGGTGCGCTGACACTGAGCCAACGTGGCAGTGCGTGACGGGCCGCACGGATCGGCCGGCAAGTCATACAAACCAAGACCTTGCGCGGTGAACAGGTCAATCACGTTTGGTGCACGAACAGCCTTTTGATAACTGCCGCGGCCACGAGCCTCTTTAACGGGTGACCATTCAATGCCCAAGCCGTATGACGTGGTTTTTGGCCCGGTGCTGTAGTCGGAACGGCGTACGCTGCCGTTGACGCTCAGCAACTCGGCAAACTGTGCGCCTTCAATCAGCGGGGCACGGAATT
>JANPNJ010000159.1:0-3152 GCA_031427395.1 Burkholderiales bacterium | reverse complement strand
ACCGCCGCCAGCTCCGCCACCGTGATGGCACCGGCGCGGCAGACGATGAGATCACACCAGTCGTACATGGCGGCCATGTCATCAATGAATGGCTTCACCTCGGTGCGCACGTTGGCGGCTTGATAGGCTGCAACCAGATCGTCGTAATTTTTTTCGCCCGATTGATGAATCACCTCGGGACGTGATGCCGCCGGCATGGCCGCCAATGCGGCCACCACCAAATCACTCATGGTTTTGGCGCCGAGGCTGCCGCCGACCACCAGCAACCGCAGCGCACCCTGGTGTGCCGCCATGCGTGTGGCGGGCGGTGGCAGGCGGGTGATGTCGTCGCGCACCGGTGTGCCGAGCCATTCGACATGTTTGGGTTTCGGCAGCGCGCGCGCCAATGCATTGTGCGGCGTTTGTTCAAACGATTTCGGAAAACCAACCAGCACCCGGTCGGCGATCAGCGCCAACACCCGGTTGGTGAGCCCGGCGTGCGCACCCGGCTCATGCACCACCAGCGGAATACCCAACAGCACCGCCATCATGCCGCCGGGAAAGGCAATGTAGCCGCCCATCGACACCACCACGTCCGGCTTCACCCGGCGCAACACGGTGAGTGATTGCCAAAACGCGCGCAGCAGCGTGAGCGGCAACAACAGCCAGGCGAGTTTGCCCTTGCCGCGCACGCCACGCATCGCCACCACTTCAATCGGGTAGCCCTCTTTGCCCACCAGCCGGTGTTCCATGCCATGCGGGGTGGCGAGCCAGACAATGCGGAAATTTTTTTCCGCGAGCGCCTTGGCAATGGCAATGCCCGGATAAATATGCCCGCCGGTGCCCGCCGCCATGATGAGTGCCGTGTTCATGACCGGGACATCCCATTGCGGGTGGAAGTGGCGCGATTCTCAAAATCGATGCGCAACAAAATCGCCGCCGCCACACAGTTGACCAGCATGCCGGTGCCACCGAAAGAAATAAACGGCAGCGTCAATCCCTTGGTCGGCAGCAGTCCCATGTTCACCCCCATGTTGATGAAGGCCTGCACCGACAGCCACACGGCAATGCCCTGCGCCACCAATGCGGAAAAATAATATTCACGCATCATCGCCTCGCGCCCCATCATGAAGGCGCGATAAATGAGCACCACAAACAATGCGATCACCACACAGATGCCGACAAAGCCCATTTCCTCGGCGATCACCGCCAGCACAAAATCGGTGTGCGCCTCCGGCAGGTAGAAAAGCTTTTCCACCGAACGGCCCAGGCCGACACCGAACCATTCGCCGCGGCCGAAGGCGATCAGCGAATGCGACAACTGATAACCCTTGCCATAGGCGTCTGCCCACGGATCCATGAAACCAAGAATGCGCTGCAAACGATATGGCGATGAAACAATCAACACCGCAAAGGCTCCCGCAAGCAACACCATCAGCCCCGCAAACACGCGCCAATTGAGCCCGCCCAGAAACAACACCGCCATGGCAATGCTGGTGATGACCACCAGTGCGCCAAAATCGGGCTGACGCAAAAGCATCGCCGCCATGAATACCATCACGGCAAACATCGGCAAAAAGCCTTTTTTGAAATCGTCCATGAACGCCGCCTTGCGCACCGTGTAGTCGGCGGCGTAAATCACGGTCAACAGTTTCATCAATTCCGACGGCTGCATGGTCATGATTCCCAGCGGAATCCAGCGCCGCGAGCCGTTGACCTCGCGGCCGATGCCGGGGATCAGCACCAGCACCAGCAGCAGGCCACCGGCCATGAACAAAAACGGCGAGGCGCGCTGCCACAGCGCCATCGGCAACTGAAACACCAGCCATGCCGCGACCACACTGACGACCATGTAAACGGCATGGCGTGTCATGTAGAACGACGCCCGGTTGGCGGAGGATTTTTCCGCCTCCGACATGGCAATCGAAGCCGAATACACCATCACCAGGCCGATGGCGAGCAGCAACACCACACACCAGAAAAAAATCATGTCGATGGGCGCGCGCGGTGCATGGGCACGCGCGGGAGCCGATGGCCGGAACCATTGCGCGCGCAGGCCGTCAAGCATGACCGGCTCCGTTCACATCGGGCAGCACGGCGACACACTCGGCAAACACTTGCCCGCGATGGTGATAATTGTTGAACATGTCAAAACTGGCGCAGGCGGGCGAGAGCAGCACCACATCGCCTGAAGATGCCCGTGAATAGGCGAGTTTCACGGCTGCTTCCATCGAAGCCGCATGTAAGCACGGCACCCCTGCGGCACGGATGGTCGACTCAATGGCGTGCGCATCACGACCGATCAGCACCACTGCCTTGGCGTGTTGGCGGATAGGTGCGATGAGTGGCGAAAAATCCTGCCCCTTGCCTTCGCCGCCGGCAATGAGAATGGTCGGCGCGGTCATGCCACCCAGCGCGGCCACCGTGGAACCCACATTGGTGCCTTTGGAATCATCGAGAAATGTCACGCCGTTGACCACGCCGATGCGCTCGCTGCGGTGTGGCAAGCCTTTGAACACAACAAGCCCCTGCGCCGCTTTTTCGAGATCAACACCGATGGCATCACACAACGCAAATGCGGCAAGGGCATTGGCGGCGTTGTGCAGCCCGGTGACCGGCATGGCATCCAGCGCCAGCAATTTTTCCTGCCCGCGCACCAGCCAGCCAGCCACCACACCAAAATTTTTGGCTTGCTTGGGTTGGTCCAGGCCAAAACTCACGCAGCCACAAGCCGCCTCCTTCATCGCCATCGAGTGGACATCATTGCGGTTCACCACCTGCTGTCGCGCATTGGCAAAAATGCGTTGCTTGGCACGCGCATAGTCGGCCATTGAGGCGTAACGATCCAGATGATCCTGCGACAAATTGAGCATGGTGGCGGCATCCAGATGCAAAGAGGATGTCGTCTCCAGTTGAAACGACGACAGTTCAATGACATACACATCCGGCTCACCGTTTTGCTCTGCCGCCGCCAGTGCATCCAACACCGGCAGGCCGATATTGCCCGCCACCACGGTTTTCAAACCGGCGGCCGCACACATCGCGCCCGCCATCGCGGTCACGGTGGATTTGCCATTGGAGCCGGTTATGCCGATCACTTTGGGTCTCGTTCCGGTTATTTGGTTTTGCTGCCACGCAAAAAGCTCGATGTCCCCAACGAACTTTTTCCCCGC
>JANPNJ010000158.1:0-1787 GCA_031427395.1 Burkholderiales bacterium | reverse complement strand
CGCGGAAGTCACGGTGCCTTTCACCCCTGAGAAAAACGGAATGCGGCTGTGGTAGTTGAGGTAATACAGGGCGAATTCGGTGTTGTTGAAGTTGGATGCCAGATAACGCAGTGCCACGCCGTATTGGCCGTGGTCGGACGGTGCGCGATCCGCGCCGCGTGGTGCCCAAATCTGCGCGGCCGGGTGGAACGGGCCATACAGGGACTGGGCAATCGGGCCTGCCGTGGGTGTCGCCAGCGGGATGGGATTCAATACGCGCACACCGGTCAAATCACCGCGCCGGCCAGAACCAACAAATGCCCGATCCGCGTCGTCGGAAGCGAAATCGTTGTTGCTCCAGTAAGAGCCGCGCGGGTCAAGCTTGGTTTTGTCGTGGTTGAATTGCACAAAGGCTTCCATGCTGGCGCTTTTGGTCAATTCAAACGAGGCCCACACACTGGATGTCGGCAGGAACGCTTCTTTTAATTCCGAGCCGGGTGTGCGCAGCTTTACCAGGTCAACTGAGTTGATGACGTTGATGCCGCCGGGAATAAAGGTGGATTCACCCCAGGAGATCACCTGGTTGCCGACGCGGGTGCGGACATTTTTGCCGGCAACGGAAAAACCCTTGGTGATAAACGCATCCAGCACGCGTGCATCGCGTCCCATGCGCTCCTTGGCGATCGGGCCCAGACCATTTTTGTTGCGGTTTTCAAAATCCAGAAAATAAGTGCCGCGAATCAGCATGCCCCAGTCTTCCCATTTGGCGGACAGCTCATGGGTGCCTTTGACCACATTGGCAAATGGCGCGTTTTTCTTGTAATTGCGGGTGCCGTCGTCTTCGTTCACCGAGCGCGAGGTGCCGCCGTTGGCCAGACCGATCAGGGACTTGTCCGGGTCACTGGCGCGAATCGACAAACCGTAGGAAAAAGTGGAGTCAAAGCTGCCGGTAAACCCATTTTCATACTTGAACTGGGCCGCCGACGCGCCGCCAGCCAGGGCCAAACCAACAGCAAGCGCTGATAGTTTCAGAACCGGTGAAATAAGTGGGCGAGATAAACGTGAAGTTGGCATTTCTTGTTCTCCTTGGCGCGGGTGGTTAGGCAATGAATTTGGTTGGGAAATACAGCGATTGGATACACTTGTTCTCATATGCGGACATGTTACCGGAAATGATTGCAACAGTTGTTGTAAGCACGCACGGTTTTGGCGGTCAAATTTATGCGGCACTGCACAAAATAACCGGCGGGTCAGCAACGCCAGCGAACACCATCACAACCTCTCAAACAACCCGGCCGCACCCATGCCCGTGCCGATGCACATGGTGACCATGCCCCACTTTTGTTTCTCGCGGCGCATGCCGTGCAGCAATGTGGCGGTGCGCAGCGCACCAGTGGCACCCAGCGGATGGCCCAGGGCAATCGCCCCACCCTGCGGATTGATTTTGTCTGGGTTCAAGCCCAATTCCTTGATGACCGCCAGCGCCTGCGCGGCAAAGGCTTCGTTTAATTCGATCCAGCCCAAATCATCCTGGTGTACCCCGGCTTGTTTCAATACTTTTGGTATGGCCTTGATGGGGCCGATGCCCATGATGGCAGCGGGCACACCGGCCACCGCAAACGAATGGAATTTGGCGATGGGGGTGAGGTTGTATTTTTTCAGGGCACGCTCGCTCATCAACAACACCGCGCCGGCACCATCGGACATCTGTGAAGAATTGCCCGCAGTGACACTGCCTTTGGCGGCAAACACGGTTTTGAGTTTCGCCAATGATTCCATCGATGAATCGGCGCGCGGGCCCTCGTCGT
>JANPNJ010000157.1:0-1546 GCA_031427395.1 Burkholderiales bacterium | reverse complement strand
ACCATTCGATCGCGCCGACAGAGATCAATACTCATGATTTTCGCACCACCATCGGCGGGCCGGCGTGTGCCAGGCCGTATTCGGCGTCGGTGTTCAATATTTCAGCGATGAGTTTCGGCGCGTTGTCGTCGAACGCCATCTTGTCGCTGAACGAAGGCGCGCGCCGCGGCAATTTTTACCACGACACCGGCGAGGGTTCGATTTCGCGTTATCACCGCGAGCGCGGCGGCGACATTGTCTGGGAAATCGGCTCGGGATATTTTGGCTGCCGCAATGACGACGGCAGCTTCAACGCCGAAAAATTTGCCGCCAATGCCGCGCTGGACCAGGTGAAGATGATTGAGATCAAACTCTCGCAAGGGGCCAAGCCCGGCCACGGCGGGGTGTTGCCGGGTGCCAAGGTGACAGCCGAAATCGCCGCCGCGCGTGGCGTGCCGGCTGGGGTCGATTGTGTTTCGCCGGCCAGGCACTCGGCGTTTTCGACACCGATTGAATTGCTCGAATTCGTTGTCCGCCTGCGCGAATTGTCCGGCGGCAAGCCGGTCGGCATCAAGCTCGCCATCGGCCACCCGTGGGAGTGGTTTGCCATTGTCAAGGCCATGCAGCTCACCGGCAGCACCCCGGATTTTATTGTGGTTGACGGCGGCGAAGGCGGCACCGGCGCGGCACCGCTCGAATTCACCGACCATGTGGGCGCGCCCCTGCGCGAGGCGCTGATGCTGGTACATAACACTCTGATCGGCGTGAACCTGCGCGACCGCATCCACCTCGGTGCCTCGGGCAAAATCGTCACCGCCTTTGACATTGCCCGCACCCTGGCGATGGGTGCCGATTGGTGCAATTCGGCACGCGGGTTTATGTTTGCGCTGGGCTGCCTGCAGGCGCAGACCTGCCATACCGGCCATTGCCCCACCGGGGTCACCACGCAAGACCCCAAACGCATGCGCGCGCTGGTGGTGCCGGAAAAATCCGAGCGGGTGTTTCAGTTCCACCAAAATACGCTGAAGGCGCTGAAGGAATTGCTGGCCGCCGCCGGGCTGATGCACCCGACGCAGTTGGGGCCCGAGCACGTTATCCGCCGCATTTCCTCGACCGAGGTGCGCTCACTCGCCGCCCTGCATGTGTGGGCCAGGCCAGGTGAATTGCTCTCCGGCACACCGGAACATCCGGTGTTCAAGGTGTTCTGGGATGTGGCACGGGCCGATACTTTTGCCGCACCGGAAAGTGTGTTGACTATTTACGGCACCAAGGCGCGTTGATGGCGGGTACATTTTTGCGGTGCAGGTAAACCGATGGCAATGTTCCGCGTTAAAGTGTGCAGCGCAAAAACGTCAGGAAGACAAAAAACCGTTTAACCGCCTCTCAATCGTTTCTCCACCACTCCAAGGAAAATGCATATGCGTACCCTGTTATCCACCACCATGGCAGCGCTGGTGCTGTCATCCGCCATGATGTTGGCCACGTCGGCATCGGCCCAGGCTCCTGCCCCTGCCACACCTGCTGCTGCCGCACCAGCCAAGGCCGCGCCCGCAGCACCCGCCGCCAA
>JANPNJ010000156.1:0-3316 GCA_031427395.1 Burkholderiales bacterium | reverse complement strand
CAATACCCGCCGATGGCCGGTGTGCCGATATTGCGCGAGGCCATCGCGGCAAAAGTCGCCGAATTTTATGGTGCCAACTATGACCCCGCGCATGAAATCACCGTCACCGCCGGTGCCACCCAGGCCATACACACCGCGCTGACCGCGATGGTCCATCCGGGTGATGAAGTGATTATTTTCGAGCCGGTGTACGACAGCTACGAGCCGTCGATTCGCATGAATGGCGGCGTGCCGGTTTATGCGCGGCTCAAGTATCCGGATTACAAACCAGATTGGGATGAGGTGCGCGATCTCATCACGCCACGCACTCGCGCCATCATGATCAACACCCCGCACAACCCGACGGCCACCATCTGGTCGGGCGAGGACATGGAAAAGCTGGCGGCATTGGTGGCAAACACCAACATCATTATCATCAGCGATGAGGTGTACGAACACATGGTGTTCGACGGCGCGGCGCATGAAAGTGTTGCCCGCCACCCGACGCTGGCGGCGCGCAGCATCATCATTTCATCATTCGGCAAGACCTACCACGTCACCGGCTGGAAAATCGCCTACGCGCTGGCACCGCGTGAATTGATGAGTGAATTCCGCAAGGCGCATCAATTCATCGTGTTCACCGTACACACCCCGTCGCAGCACGCCATCGCCCGCTACATGCAGGAAAAAACCCATTTGCAATTGCCGGATTTTTACCAGGCCAAGCGGGATTATTTTTTGCGCGCGGTACAGGATTCGCCGCTGCGTTTTCTGTCCTCCGCCGCGACTTATTTTGTGTCGGCGGGTTATGCGCACTTGCCTGCCTTCTCAACGATGACGGAGAAGGATTTCGCCGTGATGCTCACCCGCGATGTCGGTGTGGCGTGTATTCCCACCAGCGCGTTTTACCACGACGGCACCGACAACAAAATCGTGCGGTTTTGTTTTGCCAAAAAAGAGGCAACCCTGGCCGAGGCAGGGCGGCGGCTGGCAAGCGGGTTGATGGTGTAGCGCGTATGATCTGTCTGCGCGCCAAGAATTCAATTGGATCCCGGCCTTCGCCGGGAAAGGGATCACATATGCCAACCCACCTGAACAGGTAGGGACGCAAGCCCGCTTCTGCGATTAGTCTTTCAACGAGTACAATCGATTTAACTGAACATAACAAGAGGCGGACATGACAATAACAATCAGCTCCAAACCGTTACGACACCCTAAAGCCTTACAGCCACTGAAAAACCTGTGCGCCGCCGCCCTCGCCTGCCTCGGCGCAGTCTTGGCACCGCATGCCCTCGCCAGCTACCAGGTGATCGACCAGGTTGACATCGACGGCAACAACCGCAGCGCGCTGGTGGTGCGCTCGGCCACCGCCACGCCGGAAATCAAGGTCGGCCGCTTCGCCAACGGCACGTTCACCTTCACCAACACCGCCGACCCCGGCATCAACTTTCGCCTGCTCGGTGCCAACCGGATCAATGCCGGCGCCAAGAGTGACTTGATGTTCCAGAACATCGTGCAGGGCGATTTTGGCGAAGCCTCGTCGTGGCTGGATTTTGACGGCACACAAAACCGCCTGCTCCGAAACGTGAGAAGGGTGTGGGACGTGCAGGCGGTGGGTGATCTTGACGGCGACGGCTTCGGCGATTTGGTGTGGCGCTATGTGGTGAGCGACTCCCCCGACACCGGCGTGTCCTACATTTGGTTCACCAACGGTGCGCCGTTCGCGGATGCCACTGTGGCCGACCCAAAAAATCTTGCGCAAGTGCGCAAGCGCGGCGGCGCGCCGCTCAATTGGACACTATTGGGTGCCGCCGACATCAACGGTGATGGCGCCGCCGATATGGTTTATATCAGCCCGACTGGTGACATCCGCATTTTGATGGCCACCGCCGCCCGCACCTGCGCCAATGTCAGCGGCGGCACCGTGCCCACCGGTTTCAGCGCGCTCAAATTCGCCAATTTTTCCGGCAATGGCCGGGGCGACATCCTTTATCGCAACGTCAATTCGGGTGAAGTGCAATTGGCCTCGTTGAATGCCTCCAGCCTGACTCTGCCACCCTACACCGGCCGCCCGGACGACCAAAACGCCTCCTGCACCGGCAGCACGCTGGCGGCGACATCCACCGTGGTCAATCTTCCGATCACCGACACCAGCTGGATCTATTACGGCGCAGGTGATTACGACGGCAACGGCATCGTTGATATTTCCTGGGTGCGCCCCAACGGGCAACTCTCGGTGTGGCTGATGAACGCCAACGGCCAGGCGCCGACCGTGATCGACAACGCCGGCACTGCCCCCTTCTTCCCGGCTGCCACCAACCAGGGCACGCTGTTTGATGCGCCTGTCACCGGCGTGGCATTTTCGACTTCATCCGGCGTCAATGGTGTCACCAACGCCCAAGGCCGCTATCGCTTCAATGTCGGCGACAACATCACCTTCTCGCTCGGCGGGTTGACCCTTGGCACGGTGCCTGCGCGTGGCTTGCTCACGCCGTTGTCGCTGGCCGCCGGCAACGCGGATCGATTGTCCAATCTGCTGGTGTTGCTGCAATCGCTCGATGCCGACGGCACTCCGGGCAACGGCCTCAACATCACCGCACCCGCCGCAGTGGCCATCACCGGTGCCGTCAATCTCGGCCTGCCCGCAGCGACTTTTGCCTCCGCCACCAACACCGCCTTGCAAAGCGCCATGGCCGCTGCCGGCATCACACGGCCGATCAAAACCATCACCGAGGCCAACGCCCACTTTGTTTCACAGGGGTTCGGCATCCTTTCGTCCAACATATGGTTTTTGACCAACGGCAGCACCGAGGCAACCATGTTGCGCTTTGCCTTTAATGGTGAATTTCTACTGGGAGAAGCCAATGTGCAGTCTCTTTTGAGCTATGGCACAGCGAGGATTGACGGCTTTGATACCAATGGTTTTATGCTGTCCGCCACACCCACGGTGGGGCCGCCGGTGTTTAATTCGGCAGGCCGCTACAACGCCAACGGTGCCAGCTTTTTCAACAATGCCAATGGCACCACCCTGACCCGCGTCGAAAACGTACCCGGCTCAATTGTCGGCGTGTGGGCGGCTTCACCCACGGCTATCAAGACAACCACCATCGTTTTCACCTCGGCAGGCAAATTTTTGCTGTCGAGCCCGAATGCTGAACCGTGCGGCCCTGCGGGTGTGGAATACGGCAACTACGCCTACAACACCACCACCAAGGCCATCAGTTTTTCCAATATCATTTTTGATACCAATGGTTGTGGCGGCGTGCGCGACACGTCCAACAACAACAGCGTTTTCAGTGGCACACTGACATTGAGTGTTGATGGCATGACGGCCACC
>JANPNJ010000155.1:0-5318 GCA_031427395.1 Burkholderiales bacterium | reverse complement strand
CCGCTCCGGCGGCAAGTGCCAGACCCACAAGGAGATTTTATGCGCCATTATGAAATTGTATTTATCGTTCACCCCGATCAGAGCGAGCAGGTTCCCGCCATGATCGAGCGTTACAAAAGCATGGTTACCCAGGGTGCCGGCAAAATCCACCGCATCGAAGACTGGGGCCGCCGCCAGATGGCCTACCCGATTGCCAAGGTGTTCAAAGCCCACTATGTGATGCTCAACATCGAAATCAACCAGGCCACCCTCGAAGAGCTCGAGCACGCATTCAAATTCAATGACGCCGTGTTGCGCCATTTGATCGTGCACAAAGACACCGCCGAAACCGCGCCGTCGCCGATGATGAAGGAAGAAAAATCCAAATCGGTTGATGTCAAGGAATCCGCCCCGGAAGCCGCTGCCGCCTAACCGCGCCGCTTCCATTCAATCCCATATTCGAGAGGTTAATCATGCCCCGTCCATCCCCCCGCGGAAAAAAGTTCGACAAGAACAAGAAAGATGTCCGCAATCCCAACCGCGGTTTGTTCCGCCGCAAAAAGTTTTGCCGCTTCACCGCTGAAAAAATTGTCCAGATCGATTACAAGGACATCAACATCCTCAAGGATTTCGTCAACGAGAACGGCAAGATCATCCCGGCGCGCATCACCGGCACCAAGGCCAAGTATCAGCGTCAGTTGGATGTGGCGATCAAGCGCGCGCGCTTTTTGGCGTTGCTGCACTACACCGATCTGCACCCCAATCGCTAAACGAAATCCGCAGAACGGATACGGAGAAAAAACATGCAAATTATTTTGATGGAAAAAGTCGTCAACCTCGGCACCCTCGGTGATGTGGTCAACGTCAAAAACGGCTATGCGCGCAATTTTTTGATTCCGCAGGGCAAAGCCAAGCGCGCCACCGCCGCTGCCAAGGCCGAATTTGAAGCCAAGCGCGCCGAGCTGGAAAAAAAGGCCCACGAGATTCACGCCGCCGCCCTCGCGCGCGCCGGGAAGCTCGAAGGCTACATGGTGCAAGTCACACAAAAGGCCGGTGTCGATGGCCGCTTGTTTGGCTCGGTGACCAATTCGGACATCAGCGAGGCGCTCACCAAGCAGGGCTTTGAGGTCAAGAAGGGTGAAGTCATCATGCCCAATGGCCCACTGAAAACCATCGGTGATTTCCCGCTCACGCTGGATTTGCACACCGATGTGAAGGCACATATCACCGTGTCGGTTTTGGGCGAACACGTCTGATCGACCGGTTGCCTCAGTAAAAACGCCGCCTGGCACACAGGCGGCGTTTTTTTTGGCTGTCACATCGGCGCGACTGACTTGTCCACAGGTTTTACGCAGAAAAAACACTGACTTGTGCATTGTGTGTGGATAACTCCCGGCGCACAATGCTGGAGCCAACCCGCACTTCAAATTCGCCTGGAAAAGATAGAATAAAAAAATGTCAGCCGTATTTTCCAATTCGTCAAATTTCCCGCCGCCGCAATACGGTGCCGAGGGCTCGGTGTCATCACTCAAGCTGCCGCCGCACTCCATCGAGGCCGAGCAATCGGTGCTGGGCGGCCTGCTGCTCAACAACGAGGCGTGGGACAAGATCGGCGATATGGTCGCCGACATTGATTTTTACCGCGACGACCATCGCAAAATTTACCGCCACATCTCCAGGCTCATCGAGAACAACAAACCAGCCGATGTATTGACGCTGGCCGAATCGTTGCAGCTTTCCGGCGAATTGCAGAATATCGGCGGCATCAATTATTTGCAGAATCTCGCCGAAGGCACGCCGTCGGCGGCCAACATCCGCATGTATGCCGAGATCGTCCGGGAGCGTTCCATCATGCGCGCGCTGGCCCGCGCCGGGGAGGAAATCGCCGATTCGTCCTACGCGCCAAACGGCCGCGAGGCGCGCCAATTGTTGGACGAGGCGGAAAAGAAAGTTTTTGACATCGCGGAAATGGGGCATCGCAATTCGCAGGGCTTCCAGTCGATGGAAACCCTGCTGAGCGAAGTGATGTCCCGCCTCGACGAACTGGCCAAAAATCCCACCGCCGTGGTCGGCAAGGAAACCGGTTTTGTTGATCTCGACAACCTGACTTCCGGCATGCAGGACGGCGACCTGATTATTGTGGCGGGACGGCCCTCGATGGGCAAAGCACAGCCGCTGGACGCACAGGTTAAAACCCTCCACGGCTGGAAACAAATGGGCGAATTACAGGTGGGTGATGCCGTTGCTTCCGCCGACGGTGCGCCATCAATGGTGACGGGAATCTACCCACAGGGACTGCGCCAGATCTATCAGGTGACATTTTCGGACGGTCGCTCGGCCGAGTGCTGCGATGAACATTTGTGGACTGTGCGCTATCGCCAGTGGGATGCACCGCGCACGGTCACCACCGCCAAGCTGCGTGTGATGCTGTCGCGCAAGCGTTACCAAAACCGCCTCTGGGTCGATGCCATCAACGGCGAATTTGGCCATGACGACCCGTTGCCACTCGACCCTTGGTCGTTGGGCGCGCTGATTGGTGATGGCACATTGAGTGGTGGCACACCGCGATTTTCAACCGCGCAGCCGGCGATGCTGGAACGACTCCAACAACGGCTGGGTGGCGGTTTTCGTTACACACAGTGCGGAAAATACGATTGGCGCATTGCCGCCGACCGCAATGCGCAGAGCCATGCTGCTGTGTTGCCCGCACAAACCGATACCCGCACCAACCCCTTGACCAAAGTGCTGCATGAACTGGGTCTGTATGGTTTGCACAGCCACGATAAATTCATCCCGCCGCAATATTTGCTGGCCAGGCGTGCGGTGCGCCTTGATCTGCTGCGCGGTCTGCTCGACACCGACGGCTGGGTCGAAAAATGGGGATCGGTGCGCTTCGCCACATCAAGCTGGCGGCTGGCACAGGATGTGGTGGCGCTGGCGCGCTCATTGGGGGCGCACACCACGGTGGCGGACAAACGCGCGCATTTCTCCTACCTTGGTGAACGCCGTGAAGGACGCGGGTCATATGTGGTCAACATCAGCCACGCCAATCCGCGCGAGTTGTTTTTGCTGGCCGAAAAACAAGCGCGCGCCCCGGAACAAATGGTACGGACAAAGCGCCTCAACATCCAGTCCATCACGCCCTCGCGCAGCACCGCCACACAGTGCATCGCGGTCTCGCATCCCTCGCATTTGTATATCACCAACGATTACATTCCCACCCACAACACCGCCTTCAGCCTCAATCTCGCCGAACACGTCGCGGTCAACCTCGGCCTGCCGGTGTTGATTTATTCGATGGAAATGGGCGGCACCCAGATTGCCAATCGATTTTTGTCATCATTGTCGCGGGTGGATCAACAAAAGTTGCGCACCGGCCAGATTGAGCCGCGTGACTGGGATCGCCTCAACCAGGCCATGGTGAAGCTCAACGCCGCGCAAATCCAGATTGACGAATCGCCGGCGCTGAATGCGCTGGAGCTGCGCGCCCGCGCGCGGCGCATGTGGCGCAGTTATGGCGGCCTGGGGTTGATTGTCGTGGACTATCTACAGTTGATGTCGTCCACCAGCGCAGGTGAAAACCGCGCCACGGAAATTTCCGAAATTTCCCGCTCCCTCAAGGCGTTGGCCAAGGAATTGAAAGTGCCGGTGGTGGCGCTGTCGCAGCTCAATCGCTCGCTCGAGCAACGCCCCAACAAACGCCCGGTGATGTCGGATTTGCGCGAATCGGGCGCCATCGAACAGGACGCCGACGTCATCATATTTATCTATCGTGACGAAGTCTATAACCCCGGAATCGCCCGACAAGGGCACCGCGGAAATTATCATCAGCAAACAGCGTAACGGCCCCATTGGCACCGTGCGATTGACCTTCATCGGGCAAAATACCCGCTTCGAAAACCATGTGTACGGCGGCGGTGGCGGGTATTGAGGAGGGCATTGGCGGCTAACACTGCGAGTGACAATTCAACAGTCTTTTGTCAGCGAAACTAAAACATGAGCCGACCCATTCGCGCTGAAATTTCACCCGCTGCCTTGATACACAACTACGCTGTGGCGAAAGCGGCCGCACCGAAATCCAAAGTATTTGCGGTCGTCAAGGCCAATGCCTATGGGCACGGCCTCGCACTGGCCGCGCGCGCGCTGCGCCACGCCGATGGCTTCGCCACCCTTGAGTTGGACTCCGCCATCACCCTCAGGAAAATTGGCGTCAGCGCGCCGATTCTCATGCTGGAAGGATTTTTTGGCGAACGGGAATTGGCGGTGTTTGGCAATTACCACTTAAGCACCGTCATCCGCGACCTCGACACCGCCAAGCAACTCGCCGACTGCGAATTAGCCGCGCCGCTCGATGTATTTCTGAAATTCAACACCGGCATGAACCGCCTGGGACTCGCCGGGCCAATGTCCGGCTTTGCACTGGAGCTGGCCGCGACCCACAAAAATTTCGGCAATGTCACCTTGATGACCCACTTCGCCACCGCCGACGGCGTGCAGGGTGTGGCACCGCAAATGCATCGTTTTGAGGCAATCGTCAAACACGCCAAATCGATTTTCACCCAAAAAAAATTCACCCAGAGCGTCGCCAATTCCGCCGCGCTGCTGCGCTTCCAAAAAACCCATCTCGACTGGGTGCGCCCCGGCATCATGCTTTATGGCTCGTCGCCCTTCGCCGACAAAACCGCAGAGGAAATCGGCCTCAGGCCGGTGATGACATTGCGCTCGGAAATCATCGCCGTGCAAATGCTGGAGAAGGGCGATTCCGTCGGCTACGGCGCCGCTTTCACCGCGACAAAAAAAATGCGCATTGGCGTGGTGGCGTGTGGCTATGCCGACGGCTACCCACGGCATGCCCCCGGCGGCAATGAACGCGGCACACCGGTGATGGTCAGCGGCAAACGCACCCGCACCATCGGCCGTGTGTCGATGGACATGCTGATGGTCGATCTCACCGACATCCCCCACGCCAAGGTAGGCGCACCGGTTTGTTTGTGGGGCGAGGGCTTGCCTGCGGATGAAGTGGCGCACGCGGCGGGAACAGTGGCGTATGAGTTGTTTTGTGCACTGGCGGCGCGGGTGCCGGTGGTGGAGGTGGCGTAGTATCCTGATAACAATGCTGTATATAAAAACAGTATAATCCCAAGCATGGCATATTTATTCAACGCTGATAAACATTTGATTCGTGAAGCGATGTTCCCTTCACTGTGGTTTCCTAACTCATATTCATGGTTGTGGATTTGGCTCTGCTTTTCAAGAATCTCTGTTTCGAGACTCTTGTCCCTGTCTTTAAAGTAATCTGCATCCATCTTTGCTTCTGGGAAATTAGCTCCAGGTTGTAT
>JANPNJ010000154.1:0-3760 GCA_031427395.1 Burkholderiales bacterium | reverse complement strand
CGCACCATCGAGGACCATTTTGACAAGGCCTACGAGCTGGAAGCGGAATTGCAACTCAAGGGAAAAATAAAATTGCTGAATGAAGTGCGCAATTTGCTGCCGCCGAATATCCAGTATGTGTATGTGCGCCAGCCGGAGGCGCTCGGCCTTGGCCACGCGGTGTTGTGCGCCAAACATCTGGTGGGCGATGAAGCCTTTGCGGTGATTCTGGCCGATGATTTGATCGATGCGCGCGTGCCGGTGATGAAGCAGATGGTGGCGCAATTTGCGGCGCACCAGGCGTCGGTGATCGGCTGTGTGGAGGTGCCAAAAAGCGAAGTGTCCTCCTACGGCATTGTCGCCTCCAAGCCGATTTCCAAAAAAGCCGGCGAGCGCATGTCGAAAATGTCGGCCATCGTGGAAAAGCCCAGGCCGGAAAATGCGCCGTCCACCTTAAGCGTGGTGGGTCGCTATATTTTGTCACCGGCCATTTTTGCCGAGCTGGAAAAAATTCAGCAGGGCGTCGGCAGGGAAATCCAGTTGACCGACGCCATTGCCTCGCTGCTGAAAAAACAAATAGTGTTCGCCTATGAATTTGACGGCACACGTTATGACTGCGGCTCCAAGCTGGGCTATTTGCAGGCCAGTGTTGCCTTTGGCATGAAACACGCCGAGGTGGGCGCGGCATTCAGCAAACATTTGCAGTCGCTGAAACGCGCCAGGTAAAAACCTGTTTTTCAACTCTCCAGACAACTCACATGACCCTCGACGAAGCCAACGCCATCCTCACCCACTCTGATTTATTGTTCGCCAAGGCCGAGGTCGATGCCGCCACCACACGCATGGCGGCGGAAATCAGCCGCGACTACCAGGATCGGTACCCGCTGATTTTGTCGGTGATGGGCGGGGCGGTGGTGTTCACCGGACAGTTGCTGCCGCAGCTCACCATTGCGTGTGATTTCGATATTGTCCAGGCCTCGCGCTACGGCAATGCCAAGGTCGGTGCCGAGCTCACCTGGCGGGTCGCGCCGCGCGACAACCTCGTCGGCCGTCATGTGTTGATTCTCGATGACATTCTCGACGAGGGCATCACCCTTGCCGCGATTGTCGATCTGGTCAAACGCACCGGCGCACTCAGTGTGGCCAGCGCGGTGTTTTGTGTGAAGGATTACGGTGATGAAATCAACGCAAAAAAACCATTGAAGGCGGAGTACGTCGGGCTCACCGTGCCGAATCGGTTTGTGTTTGGTTATGGCATGGATGTGTCGGGTGCGTGGCGCAATCTCGGTGAGATTCGTGCGATCATCGGCAAGTGATGGGTTATTAAAATTCTTAAACACAATCACTGGTGCGGCGTTTGAGACAAAATGCAGTCAAACTGCCCGCCAATGATAGACTTTTTGATTTGGAGTAACCCTTGTTAGCAATCATCGGCGGTACCGGTCTGACCAATCTACCCAATCTCAACATCACCCGGCGCGAAGTGGTGCGCACGCCCTATGGCGATCCTTCCGGCCATCTCACCTTTGGCCGCATCGGTGAGGCGGAGGTGATATTCCTGGCGCGACACGGTTACGGCCACACCCTGCCGCCGCACGAAGTGAATTACCGCGCCAATATCTGGGCGCTCAAATCCGTTGGCGTGGTGCGCGTGCTGGCGGTCAACGCCGTGGGTGGTGTGGCGGACAACATGGGGCCGGGTGTGTTGTGTGTGCCCGACCAGGTGATTGATTACAGTTGGGGCCGCAAACACACATTTTTTGACAGTGAGGCACCGGTGACCCACGTCGATTTCACCGAGCCGTTTTGCGCGCGCGCGCGCCTCCTGCTGGTGGCGGCGGCCAAGGTGGCGGCCATTGAAGTAACGGCGGGTGGCACCATCGGTGTCACCCAGGGCCCGCGTCTGGAAACACGCGCCGAGATACAGCGGCTGGCACGCGACGGCTGCGCCATGGTCGGCATGACCACCATGCCCGAGGCGGCGCTGGCGCGGGAAAAGGAAATGTCCTACGCCACGCTGGCGTTGTCGATGAACCACGCCGCCGGGCTGGGCTCGTCGGCCGGCGGCATCAAGCTCGCGGATGCCGAGGTGGTGCTCAGAGTCGGCATGGACAAAGTCAAGTCCATCCTGGCGCATGCGCTTGCCTTGCACGATGCCATGCCGGCGGCGGTGCGTGGCTGGAAATAGAGGTGATTCCATGGCGATTCGACCAATCCTGAAAATGGGCACACCGTCGCTGATGCAGCCGTCGGTTGCATGGCCGCCGGAACAATTTGCCTCACCCCAGCTTGGGCAATTGCTGCGCGACATGCAAGACAGCATGGTTGCTGCCAATGGTGCCGGCCTGGCCGCGCCGCAGATTGGCGAAAATGTGCGCGTGGTGATATTTGCCGTCAAAGACAACCCGCGTTATCCGGGGGTGGTGGTGCCGCCCACGGTGTTGATCAACCCTGTCATCACCGCGCTCACCGATCTCCAGGAAGACGGCTGGGAAGGCTGCCTGTCGGTGCCGGGCATGCGCGGGCTGGTGCCGCGCGCCAGCCGCATCCGCTACACCGGCTTTGACGAAAATGGCGACAAGATCGACCGCAGCGTGGATGGTTTTCACGCCCGTGTGGTGCAGCATGAGTGTGACCACCTCGACGGCATCCTGTATCCGATGCGCATGACCGACATGTCGAAATTTGGCTTCACCGAAATTTTGTTCCCTGAGCTGGCCCCTGACGCCGATGACTGAAGGAGAAAAAAATGACTGATCCCAATCCAAACCCCTATGCAAACAATGCGCCCCAGGCAACCCCCCCGCCCGCCAATGTCGAGCGGGACACCTCCTCCGCAAAAAGCACCCTGCAAATTCTCTACATCCTGCACGGCATCGCGCCGTTCACGCTGTGGACGCTCGCCGTGGTTGCCATGGTCATCGGCGCCATCAAACGCGACGACGCGCGCGGCACCTGGCTCGACACCCACTACGGCTGGCTGGCGCGCACCTTCTGGTTCGGCCTCTTGGGCTGGCTGGTGGCATGGGGCATTTTTTGGGTGCTGGGATTGCTGACGCTGGGCATCGGCATGGTGGTGCTGTGGATTTTCCCGGCGGCGGTGTTCATCTGGTATCTGTACCGGGTGATTTATGGCTGGATCAAGTTGAATGACAATCAGGTGATTGGCGAGTAAGTATCAGCTTGCAAATAAAAATTATTGCAATCATTGCAAATGAACCAAAAATGGTTCATCATTGAACATGTTGCCGAAACTCTCCGCTGCCTTTTATTCCCAGCCCGGATCAGTGCCCCCTACTCAGCCAGTGCGAGACTGGCTAAGACGTTTGCCAAAAGAGGAGCGGCTTGAGATCGGCGGTGACATACAGTCTGTTCAGTTTGGCTGGCCGCTGGGTATGCCGCTGGTGAAACATTTGCGCGGCGATTTGTGGGAGGTGCGATCAGTGTTGAACAACCGCATCGCGCGCGTGATTTTTGCGGTGCATGGCAGCACGATGTATTTATTGCATGGATTCATCAAATCCAGCCAAAAAACGCCGCCTGCGGAACTGGCGCTGGCGGAAAAGCGATGGAAGCAAATCAAGCCGTGACACGGCAGGAGCAAG
Organism: Burkholderiales bacterium; assembly: GCA_031427395.1. Lineage (GTDB taxonomy): Bacteria > Pseudomonadota > Gammaproteobacteria > Burkholderiales > Usitatibacteraceae > UKL13-2. The sequence goes on along the minus strand of JANPNJ010000154.1, from coordinate 176 downwards.
AGGATGAAAAAAACGATCAATGACAATTATGTGGGGCAGGACTTTGATGAATTTTTGGCCGAGGAGGGTATTGCCGCCGAGGTTGAGGCGCGGGCAATCAAAAAAGTCGTCATCGCCATGCTGGAAAAATCCGGCATGACGCAAAATGAATTGGCCGAACGATTGCACACCAGCCG
>JANPNJ010000153.1:0-2391 GCA_031427395.1 Burkholderiales bacterium | reverse complement strand
CGTCGGCGCCATCTCCACACGCAACATCGTCCCCATGCTCACCGAGGGGCTGAAGCGCCTCGAATACCGCGGCTATGATTCCTCCGGCATTGCCGTGATGCCGGCCAATGCCAAGACCATCACCCGTGTGCGCCGCATCGGTCGCGTGGCCGAAATGGAAAACGTGGTCAGAGCCGAAAAGGTCGAAGGTATTTTGGGTATCGGCCATACCCGCTGGGCCACCCACGGCGGCGTGACCGAGCCCAACGCCCACCCGCATGTTTCGCAAGACGAAATCGCGGTGGTACACAACGGCATCATCGAAAATCACGACGAACAGCGCATGCGCCTGAAAAAATTGGGCTATGTGTTCGATTCGCAAACCGACACCGAAGTGATCGCGCACCTGATCCACCATTATTTCCAGGCGGACAACAATCTCTTCAACGCCACCCGCAAGGCGGCGAAGGATTTGCACGGTGCCTACGCCATCGGCGTGGTGGCGTTATCCACTCCCGAGGTGATGGTGTGTGCGCGTATCGGCTGCCCGCTGCTCATTGGTGTCGGCGAACACGAAAATTTCATCGCCTCCGATGTCTCGGCCATTTTGCCGGTGACACGCAAGGTCATGTATCTGGAAGAAGGCGATGTCGCCAAAATCACCCTGGAGGGGATTGAGGTGGTGGATGCCCATGACAACAAGGTGAGCCGCGCTGTGCATGTCTCCACCGTTTCAGATGACGCCAGCGATCTGGGGCAGTACACGCACTTCATGCAAAAGGAAATCCACGAGCAGCCGCGCGCGCTTTCCGACACCCTCGAAAACATTGTTGGCGGCGGACTCGACATCGCTTGTTTTGGCGAAGCGGCGGCGGCACATTTTGCCAAGGCCGACAGTGTGTTGATCCTCGCCTCCGGCACCAGCTACTACGGCGGGCTGGTGGCCAAACAATGGATCGAGACCATTGCACGCATTCCATGCCAGGTGGAATTGGGCCATGAGTACCGCTACCGCGATTCGATCCCCAACCCGTCACAATTGGTGGTGACGATTTCACAATCCGGCGAGACACTCGACACCATGGAGGCGCTCAAACGCGCCAAGGCGCTGGGCCACGCCGCCACGCTGTCGATTTGCAATGTGCGCGAATCCGCCATTCCGCGCGCCTCGGCGATGGTGTTCTACACCCGCGCCGGAGCCGAGATCGGTGTGGCCTCGACCAAGGCGTTCACCACCCAGCTTGCCGCCTTGTTCACGCTGGCGTTGTCGCTGGCAAAAACCAAAGGTGTGCTCACCCAAGCAGCCGAAGCCGATTACATCGAGCAACTCCGCCATGTGCCCGGCAGTGTGCAAAAAGCGTTGAACCTCGAGCCGCAGATTCGCCTGTGGGCGGAAAAATTCGCGCAAAAAAACCATGCGCTGTTTCTCGGCCGCGGCCTGCACTATCCGATCGCGCTCGAAGGCGCGCTCAAGCTGAAGGAAATTTCCTACATCCACGCCGAAGCCTATCCGGCCGGTGACTTGAAACACGGGCCGCTGGCGCTGGTTGATGACAACATGCCGGTGGTGGTGATCGCCCCCAACGACACCCTGCTTGAAAAAGTGAAATCGAACATGCAGGAAGTGCGCGCGCGCGGCGGCGAGTTGTTTGTGTTTGCCGACGCCGACAGCCACTTTGGCGACAGCGAGGGCGTGCATGTGATCCGCACGCCACGCCACGCCGGGCTGTTGTCTCCAATCATTCATGCCATCCCGGTGCAGTTGCTCGCCTACCATACAGCATTGAAGCTCGGCACTGATGTTGACAAGCCGCGCAATCTGGCCAAAAGTGTCACGGTCGAATAACCCTGGAACCATGGCCATGAGACAGGGGGCGGGAATATGAAACTGCGTTTTTGGGGTGTGCGTGGTTCAATTCCTTCGCCGGGGCCGGAGACGGTGCGTTATGGCGGCAACACCACATGCCTGGAAATCCGCACCGACGCCGGACATCTCATCCTCATCGACGGCGGCACCGGCATTTACCGCGCCGCCTTGAGCCTCCTTGGCAGCATGCCGCTGGACGTCAATATTCTGCTTACCCACACCCACTGGGACCACATCCAGGGCCTGCCATTTTTTATTCCGATATTCGTCGCCAACAACAACATTCACATCCACGGACCGAGCGACCCGGTGACCGGCGCCGACATCCGCCAGGTGATGGAAGTGCAATTGCAGCACAGCTATTTTCCGGTGCTCGAATCCGAGCTGCGCGCCAACCTGGCTTATCACACGCTGAGATCGGGCGAGCCCATTGTCCTCGGTGACGCCACCATCACGCCGGTGCTGATGAATCATCCGGTGACCAATCTCGGCTACCGCATCGACTGCAATGGCAAATCATTTTTCTTTTCCGGCGACCACGAGCC
>JANPNJ010000152.1:0-2651 GCA_031427395.1 Burkholderiales bacterium | reverse complement strand
TCATCCGAATACGACAGCGGCACCACGCTGCCGTCGGCACGTTCCAGCCAATTTGCGCCACAGGTACCGGGCGCACCACCGTTCATGCCAAATGGCGGAACGATGCGGTGCCCGGCGAGGATGGCGGCGGTCATGGGTTCGAGAAAACGGATTTTGCGCGTCGCACCATTGCCGCCCCGGTGTGCCCCCGCGCCACCGGAGCCATGCCGGATCACGTGTTCTTCCACCCGCACCGGGAAACGAAACTCCAGCACCTCCGGGTCGGTCAGGCGCGAATTGGTCATGTGTGCCTGCACCGCGTCGCAGCCGTCAAAATCCGCACCCGCGCCGGTGCCGCCGGAAACGGTTTCGTAGTATTGGTATCGATCATTGCCGAAGGTGAAATTATTCATGCTGCCGCCGCTTGCCGCCATCACCCCCAGCGCGCCGATGAGTGCATCGGTGATGCACTGCGAGGTTTCGACATTGCCGGCCACGGTGGCGGCGGGCGGCGCGGGATTCAGCATCGAGCCTGCAGGGATGATGATGGTCAAGGGTTTGAGGCAACCGGCGTTGAGCGGGATGTCGCTTGCGACCAACATGCGAAACACATACAACACGGCGGCATACACCACGGCGGAGGGGGCATTGAAATTGGAGGGCAGTTGCGCCGAGGTACCGGTGAAGTCGATGGTGGCTTCGCGCTTGATTGCGTTGATGCTGACCGCAACACAAATCACCGCGCCATTGTCCATCGCATAGGTGAAACTGCCGTCATGCAGGCTGCCGATGACGCGCCGCACACATTCCTCGGCGTTGTCCTGCACATGCTGCATGTAGGCGTGTACCGTGGCCAGGCCAAAATGCGCCACCATGCGTTGCAACTCCTCGACGCCCTTGGTGTTGGCGGCAATCTGTGCGCGCAAATCGGCGATGTTCTGGTCGATGTTGCGTGCCGGATGGTTGCCACCGGCCAGCAGGGCGCGCATGTGTGCTTCGCGCATCACACCGTTTTCCACCAGCAACACATTGTCGAGCAACACGCCTTCATCCGCCATGGTTTTGGAAAACGGTGGCATTGAGCCGGGGGTAATGCCGCCAATGTCGGCGTGGTGGCCGCGCGAGCCGACAAAAAATTGCGGTGTTTTTTCATCATCCAAAAATACCGGCGTGACCACCGTCACATCCGGCAAATGGGTGCCGCCGTTGTAGGGGTCGTTGAGCACAAACACGTCACCCGGCTTCATGCGCCCGAAATTTTTGCGCACCACGGTTTTGATCGATTCACCCATCGAGCCCAGATGCACCGGCATGTGCGGGGCGTTGGCAATGAGATTGCCTTCTGCATCAAACAGCGCACAGGAAAAATCCAGCCGCTCCTTGATGTTGACTGATGAGGCAGTCTGCTGCAGGCGCAAGCCCATTTGTTCGGCAATCGACATAAAAAGATTGTTGAACACTTCGAGCATCACCGGATCAACCTGGCTGCCAATGGCGTGACGCCCGTGGTTGACGCGACGTGGGCGCATGCGCGTCAACAGCAGGTGGTTGTGTGCCGACACCTCGGCTTGCCAGTCCGGCTCGACGACGGTGGTGGCATTGGCGTCGGTGATGATGGCCGGGCCTGTGATGATTTGGCCTTGGGCTAAGGCATCACGCGCAAACACCGGTGCGTGATATGCGTGGCCGAGGCTGGTCATGTCAACCATGGCCAGAGGTGCGGCCTGTGTGCCAACACTGGACACCACATCCTGCTGTGTTTCCGCCGCGCCGATGGCCTCAACCGATGCAGCCTCGATGATCAAGGCGCGTTCCGGCATGAGAAAACTGAAACGCTGACGGTAAATTTTTTCAAACTCGGCTTGCATGGCGGGCATCGCGCCGAAATCAACGGAGAGTGCTGAATCGGTGCCGGTGTATTTGAGTTGCAGGCGGCGATTGATTTTGATTTCTGCCGCGGCCATTCCCTGCGCGAGGATTTCCGCGTGCGCCATCGCGGCGAGAGCTTCCAAAACCGCTTCAACCTGCGCCATACCGACTGCATCCAGCGGGATTTCAAGGGATTGTTCGCGCATCACCACGGTGTCGGCCAGGCCCATGCCGTAGGCGGACAACACGCCGGCAAAGGGATGGACAAAAACCCGTGTCATGGCCAATTCGTCGGCGACCAAACAAGCGTGCTGGCCGCCCGCGCCGCCAAAACACTGCAAGGTGTAGTCGGTGACATCGTGGCCGCGCTGCACCGAAATGAATTTGATCGCGTTGGCCATGTTGGCCACGGCGATGTGCAAAAACCCCTCAGCCACTTGTTGTGGCGTGAGGTTGTTGCCGATCTCGGCCGCGAGGGCCAAAAATTTGACGCGCACCACATCGGCATCGAGTGGCTGATTGGCGTCCGTGCCAAAAACATGCGGAAAATGGCGCGGCTGGATTTTGCCCAGCATCACGTTGCAGTCGGTGACGGTGAGTGGCCCGCCGCGCCGATAACAGGCGGGTCCCGGATTCGCCGCGGCGCTGTTTGGGCCCACCCGGTAACGCTGGCCGTCAAATGACAGTATCGAGCCGCCGCCGGCGGCGATGGTGTGGATCGCCATCATCGGCGCGCGCATCCGCACCCCGGCGACCGCGGTTTCAAATTCACGTTCAAATTCGCCCGCGTAGTGGGACACGTC
>JANPNJ010000151.1:0-1874 GCA_031427395.1 Burkholderiales bacterium | reverse complement strand
GATGCCGCGCGCCGTCACGGCATGACCTCTGTCAATGTCGATCTTATTTACGGCCTGCCCAAACAACATGTGCAGGGCTTCGACCAAACACTGGACCGTGTCATCGCCCTCAAGCCGGACCGCATCGCCCTGTACAGCTATGCGCACCTGCCCACCGTGTTCAAACCGCAGCGGCGCATCGTATCAGCGGATTTGCCAGGTGCCGAGGCCAAGCTGCAAATCATGTTGCTGGCAATGCGCCGCCTCACGGATGCGGGCTATGTGCATATCGGCATGGATCACTTCGCCCTGCCGCATGATTCACTCGCGGTGGCGGCACGCCAGGGACGGCTGCACCGCAATTTCCAGGGCTATTCCACCCAGCCGGATTCAGACTTGATCGCACTCGGCATCTCGGCCATCAGCAAGGTTGGACCGACCTACAGCCAGAATGTGCGCACACTCAATGAATATTACGACACCATTGAGCGCGGCACGCTGCCCACACTGCGCGGCATCCAGCTCAACCAGGATGATTTGCTGCGGCGCGCAGTCATTCAGTCGCTGATGTGCCAGTTCGAATTGTCAATTGAAGCAGTTGAAGAAGCGCACCTCATCAAATTCAGCGAGTATTTCGCCAATGAAATGGAAACCCTCGCCGCGCTGCGCGACGATGGCCTGGTCGAGTGGGATTCAGAATGGATCACGGTCACACCACGCGGACGATTGCTGGTGCGGGTGGTGGCCATGGCCTTTGACCGCCATCTGCAAAATGACCGCGAGCGCGAGCGTTTCTCCAAGGTGATCTAAATTGGGCCCGGATTTGCTGCCTGGCATGGCCGGGGCGTTTGCCGCCGCCACGCTGACCGGACTGCTCGGCAGCCTGCATTGCATTGGCATGTGTGGCGCCACCGCCGCCAGCATCATCAGCGCCCGCGCGGGATTGGTCGCGCCGCCCATGGGCACAACGGTGCAAATTGTCCAGTTGGCAACACATGCGGTTGGCGCAGGCAGGCACACCCCGTTTTCCTCTGGCACGCAGTCAGCGGGCGTCACCGCGCGCGCCAGCCTGGCCTTTAATGCAGGCCGCGTCACCAGTTATCTCGTGGCCGGTCTCATTGTCGCTGGCGTGGCCGACACTCTGTCCGGGCGCATCGTCATGGCCGATGTGATGCCGCTGCGTTTGGCGCTGTTCATCTTTGGCCAGTGTCTGGTGATTGCGACCGGTTTATATATCGCCGGATTCACCAAACCACTGGCACCCTTTGAGCGTCTCGGCCAGGTGTTTTGGCGATTCCTCCAGCGCGGCATGGCACCGCTGTTGCGCAGCCATGTTGCACACGGCAACGGCAATTTGCTGTTGCTTGGCGCGCTGTGGGGCTGGATCCCCTGCGGTCTGGTATATGGCACGCTGGCGATGGCAATGGCCAGCGGCAGCGCCGGCGGCGGTGCCTTGATCATGCTCGGTTTCGGCCTCGGCACCATGCCGGCGATGTTTGCCGCCGGCACCGCCGCCGCGCCGCTGCGGCGGCTTGCCACCCGGCCAAAGGCACGGCTCGCGGCGGGCGCGGTGGTGGTCGCGCTGGGACTCATTGGTCTGGCCCGCAGCACCTCACTGTCAGACATGGCGGCGTTCGGCGCGTTTTGTTCCAGCGCAATTGGCAGCGTCTTCACCGGCGCGGCACCATGAACACCATCTCCGCCACCTTTGATGCAGCCCCTGTTGACGCAACAACGGCGGCAATGGGCGTGTCATGTTTTCATTGCGGCCTGCCGGTTGCCCCGTCAACCACATTCGGCGTGCTGTGGAGCGGCAAACACCAGGCCATGTGCTGCGTGGGCTGCGAGGCCGTGGCCGCCATGATCATTGACAGCGGCCTGGATGATTTTTACCG
>JANPNJ010000150.1:0-1533 GCA_031427395.1 Burkholderiales bacterium | reverse complement strand
CGAATTGGCGGCATTCAGTCTTGAACGTTATGTGGCCACGCCAAACTTCACCGTGCTGCACATGATCACGGGATTGCGCGCTCTGCGTACGCTATGCACGCTGCTGCCGTGGATTGAAGACGAGGCGGGATTGCAATCGGCGCTCACCCACAACATTACCGCCGCGTATCTTGCGGCCAATGTTGTGCCGTCAGACAATGTGACCAGCGCCACCACGCCAAGTTGGGCGGAGGTGGTGGCCACCGCAATCCGGTCAAACGATGAACATGTGATCAAACTCGTCCATGCTTGCCGGGCAGAGGTGGTGGCGTATGACAATGAGCGCAATGCGTGCTATTTGTGTGCGGCGGCGATGGCGGTGTCAGCAGAGTGAGGAGCGCTGTCGCGCGCACGACTCGCATGGGCAAGCGAACTCAAGCAATCAAGGCAAAACTCTTGGTGCAGAGCGGCGATTGGCGCAAAATGCCGCCAAACGCCGTACCAGTGCTTGTGTTTGGTTTTTTATCCAAGTCGTTACCCACCCAGGTCATTTGCAGCGCAACGCCATTTCAGGTAACTTAGCCGCCTGACGCAGGGGTTCCGTTCTTCAACAACTGAACGGATGAGAGATCACCCTTGGAACCTGATCCGGCTGAAACCGGCGTAGGGAGCGTCGAATCTTCATCGGTTCGTCGCGCCCGCCATTTTAAGGAGCACCACGATGAACGCAGCCACCCCCGCCAAATTCCTCGAAGCCACCGCCACGGTGGATGAAGCCGCCGTCAAACCACTGCCGAATTCGCGCAAGGTTTATATCGAAGGCTCGCGTCCCGACATTCGTGTGCCGATGCGCGAAATTTCGCAATCCGACACGCCGCTGGCGATGTCGGCTGACGGCACGGGCGAAAAAAACCCCGCCGTTTTTGTTTACGACACCTCCGGCCCGTACACCGATCCAAACGTCGCCATCGACATCCGCTCCGGCTTGGCACCGATGCGTGAAAAATGGATCGCCGAACGCAATGACACCGTGCTGCTCGATGGCCCGTCATCACAATATGGCGTTGATCGCCTGAATGACAAAAAGCTCGACGAACTGCGTTTTAACTTAAAACGAAAACCGCGCGTGGCCAAAGCCGGCATGAACGTCTCACAAATGCACTACGCGAAAAAGGGCATCATCACCCCGGAAATGGAATTCATCAGCATCCGCGAAAACCAAAACCGCGCGTGGATGCTGGCCAATCACCCGGAAGTCATCACCCGCCAACACGCGGGCGAATCGTTCGGCGCGTCAATACAGTCCCACATGACGCCCGAATTCGTGCGCGATGAAGTCGCCCGCGGCCGCGCCATCATCCCCGCCAACATCAATCACCCCGAATCCGAGCCGATGATCATCGGCCGCAATTTTTTGGTGAAGATCAACGCCAACATCGGCAACTCGGCGGTGTCGTCTTCCATCTACGAAGAAGTCGAAAAAATGACCTGGTCCACCCGCTGGGGCGGCGACACGGTGATGGATTTGTCCACCGGCAAACACATCCACGAAAC
>JANPNJ010000149.1:0-4837 GCA_031427395.1 Burkholderiales bacterium | reverse complement strand
GGCGGCGATCTGGGGCGAGGTCAAGGACAAGCTGAAACAAAGCGGGCTGTCGCTCTCAGGCGGCCAGCAGCAGCGGCTGTGCATTGCCCGCGCGGTGTCGGTGAAGCCGGAAGTGGTGCTGCTCGATGAGCCGACCTCCGCTCTCGACCCGATCTCCACCGCCAAAATCGAAGAGCTGTTGCACGAACTCAAAACCGACTACACCATCGCCATTGTCACCCACAACATGCAGCAGGCGGCACGGGTGTCCGACTACACGGCGTACATGTACCTGGGCGACCTGGTTGAATACGGCGTGACCGATGAGCTGTTTATCAAACCGGGCAAAAAAGAAACCGAGGACTACATCACCGGGCGGTTTGGTTAAAGCAACACAATCAAGCAAACTCCAATATTGGCGAGGCGTTTGAAGCATTTTTGCTCCGAACGCCCTGCTGTTATTGGTGTTTTACGTTTTGGCACCTTCCCTCACCACGCCGGCAATGTGCTCGGCAAGTGAAGTCACCAGCGCCCGGTTTTCGCCTTCGACCATCACCCGGATGAGCGGCTCAGTACCGGAAGCACGCAGCAACACGCGCCCGCTGCCCGCCAGTTTATGTTCCGCCTCGGCAACCGCCGCCTGCACCGCCGCCGAATTGGCGAAGTCAAATTTGGCATCGGTGCGGATGTTGATCAGCACCTGCGGGGTCATGACCAATTCCCTGCTGTAATCGGCAAGTGTGGTTTGGTGGCGTGACAGCGCCGCCAGCACTTGCAGCGCGGAAATCATGCCGTCGCCGGTGGAATGTTTGTCCAGGCACAGGATATGGCCGGAATTTTCCCCGCCGCATTGCCAACCCTTTTCTTCCAGCACTTCCAGCACATAACGATCACCGACCTTGGCGCGGATAAATCCGATGCCCATGCCCGCCATCTGTTTTTCAAACGCGAAATTGGTCATGAGCGTACCCACCACCCCGCCTTGCAACACGCCACGCGCCTGGCGGTCTTTGACGATCATGAACAGCAACTGGTCACCGTCGTAAAGTGTGCCTGCGGCATCACACATGATCAGCCGGTCGGCGTCACCGTCGAGCGCGATGCCCAGGTCCGCGCGCGCCTCGGTCACCTTGGCGGCGAGTGTACTGGGGTGGGTCGCGCCCACTTCGTGGTTGATGTTGAAACCGTCCGGTTCATCGCCGATGCTCACCACCTCGGCACCCAACTCATGAAAAAGCTTGGAAGCGATGTCGTAGGCGGCGCCATGTGCGCTGTCGACCACGATTTTCATGCCGCGTAAATTGAGATCGGACGGAAAAGTGTTTTTGCAGAATTCCAGGTAGCGGCCGACCGCATCGGTCACGCGCCTCGCCTTGCCCAATTCGCGGGATGGCTTGCAAACGAGCGGCGCATCGAGCGCGGCTTCGATGGCGTGCTCTACCTCATCCGGCAGTTTTTTGCCGTCGCCGGAAAAAAACTTGATGCCGTTGTCGTCAAACGGATTGTGCGAGGCGGAGATCATCACCCCCGCCGTCAATCGCAGCGCGCGTGTCAAAAACGCCACGCCGGGTGTCGGCATCGGCCCGACCAGCAGCACATCACAACCCGCCGCCGAGAGTCCCGCTTCCAGCGCGCTTTCCAGCATGTAGCCGGAGACACGGGTGTCCTTGCCGATCAACACCGCCGGTTTGCCGCGGCCAACATTGCCCGCCAACACCGTGCCGGCGGCGTAGCCCAGCTTGAGCACAAAATCCGGGGTGATGGGTGAGGCACCCACCCGGCCGCGCACACCGTCGGTGCCAAAATATTTTCTTGTCATAAATAAAATTTCAAAGATTCAATGCAATGTCATGCCCCGCCATCACCGAGAAAAACATCCCGGTAGGCGGCGTAAGTCGAGGTGTACATCAGCGGCACGACCACCAACAGGCCGAGGCCCAGCGGCAGCGAGCCCACCACAAACAAAACCAGAAAGACCAGCCCATAAACCAGAAAGGGCATGAAATTTTTCAGGCAGGCGGAAAAACTCGCTTTCAGCGCATCGATGGGCGCGACACCTTGCAAAGCCACAAGGGCGGGTGCAAACCAGTACGCCATGAAGATGGGCACGGCAATGGCCATGACAATCAACAACACCAGCATCGAGCCGATGGTGGCACCCGCAATCAACCCCAGGATCGCGCCGGTGTCACCACTCATGATCGCGCCGGCCGCGCCGGATGCCCCAAGGATGGCAATGATCATGCCTGCGGCAAGCACCGTCAGCACAAACAGTGATGCGGCGTAAATCGCACCGACGATCAAGAGCGGCTTCATGTGCGGCGCATTGAAGCCGGAAAAAAGATCGGAAACAGCAAATTCCCGGCCGCCATGCTGGGCGTGGGCGCCGAGCATCAGTCCGCCGGCCAGCAATCCAATCATCACATTGGCGGCGAGTGTGCCAATGAGCGGGACAAAATTCAACGCCAGAAAAATGACAAAAGCCAACACCATGCTGACGATCCACATCAGCGGAGATTGGGTAAACAACGCCCAACCGTGTCCAATCCATGCCATGCCCTGGCCAATCGGCACCGCCCGGCCGCCGGGAATGAAATTGTTGTTGCCAGTCTGCGCCACTGTTGATGCGGCATAGGGATTGGCGCTGGCAGGTTGCGGTTTGTTGTCTTCCACGGTCGTCTCCTGAAACTTGTCGAAAGTTGACGAAGATCAATATACAGCAGCGACCTTGGTTTTTCTGCGCATGGTCTTTGTCATTGCTGGCTCGCCAAACCCTGCCAAAGCCTGAGCGCATCGCGCGTTTCCCGCACATCGTGCACCCGTAAAATCGCCGCGCCGTGTTGCGCGGCATGGACGGCGGTCAGCACACTGGGCATGAGGCGGTCATCCACCGCGCGGTTCAACAACGCCTGGAACATCGATTTGCGTGAGGCCCCGATCATGATGGCGTAGCCGGTCGCGGCAAATTCGGCGGTGGCGCGCAGCAGTGCCAGGTTGTGTTCCAGGGTCTTGCCAAAACCGATGCCCGGATCGATCACGATTTGTTCACGGGCAAGACCCGCCGCCTCACACGCCGCCGCGCGTTCAAGCAAAAAAGTTTTCACCTCACCGACCACATCCGCGTAGTGCGGTGCCGCCTGCATGCTGACGGGGGTGCCGCGCCTGTGCATCAAACAAACCATCACCCCGGCCCTCGCGCATACGGCCATGGCATCGTCTGCCTGCAGCGCGTTGACATCGTTGACCATCAACGCACCGGCCTGAATGGCCGCGCGCATCACCTCGGTCTTTTGGGTGTCAATCGACAGCGGCACTTGCGGATGCGATTTGACCAGTGCTTCAATCACCGGCAGCACCCGCGCAAGTTCGTCGTCGAGACTGGCGGGCGCGGCACCCGGACGGGTGGATTCGCCACCGATATCCAACAACTCCGCGCCTTCGTTGATGAGGGTGATGGCATGTGCCACCGCCGCATCTGGCGCAAGATATTTTCCGCCGTCGGAAAACGAATCCGGCGTGACATTGACAATGCCCATGATGAGCGGGCGTCTGCTGGACAAATCAATTGGCATAAAAGAAAACGGGCGAATTTCTCCGCCCGTCCGATTTTCCTGCTCGCCTGCGATCACACCCCTTCGGTGGCTGGCGGTTTTTTGACATCGGGTGGCGGGGGGGCGGCAGTTGCCGGGGCATCACCACCACTGCCGTCACCATCACGCTTGGACTTGAAACGCAGGGTGGACGCCTTGGGGGCACGCATTTCGCGGCCTTCCATGATGTCCTTGATTTGATCGGCATCGATGGTTTCTACTTCCAGCAGCGCCTTGGCCATGGCTTCGATCTTGTCGCGGTTTTCTTCGATGATCTTGCGTGCCAGCGCGTATTGCTCGTCGATGATGCGGCGGATTTCGCCATCAACCTTGCGCATGGTTTCTTCTGACACACTCGTCTGGCGTGTCATGGAGCGGCCCAAAAACACTTCACCCTCATTCTCCGCATAGACCATGGTGCCGAGCGCATCCGACATGCCGTAGCGTGTCACCATATCGCGGGCAAGCTGCGTGGCGCGTTCAAAGTCATTGGACGCGCCGGTGGTCATCTGGTGCATGAACACTTCCTCGGCGATGCGGCCGCCAAACAACACGGCGATGCGGTTGAGCAGGTATTCGCGGTCATAGGAATAACGATCCTGCTCCGGCAACTGCACCGTCAGGCCGAGGGCGCGTCCGCGCGGGATGATGGTGACTTTATGCACCGGGTCGCTCTTGGGCAGGAGGTAGCCCAGCAGCGCGTGGCCGGACTCGTGGTAAGCCGTGTTCCTGCGCTCTTCCTCCGGCATGACCATCGAGCGGCGCTCGGTGCCCATGATGATTTTGTCCTTGGCGCGCTCGAAATCCTCCATATCGACCAAACGCTTGGCGGAGCGCGCGGCGAACAGCGCCGCTTCATTGACCAGATTGGCGAGATCGGCGCCGGACATGCCGGGTGTGCCGCGGGCAATGGTTTCCGCCACCACATCGGGGGCGATCGGCACCTTGCGCATATGCACCAGCAAAATCTGTTCACGGCCGCGAATATCCGGCAGCGACACCACCACCTGGCGGTCAAAACGGCCGGGGCGCAACAGCGCCGGATCCAGCACGTCGGGACGGTTGGTGGCGGCAATCACGATCACCCCCGCAGCCCCCTCAAAGCCATCCATCTCCACCAGCAATTGGTTCAGCGTCTGCTCACGCTCGTCGTTGCCGCCGCCCAGACCAGCACCGCGCTGGCGGCCGACCGCGTCGATTTCGTCAATGAAAACAATGCACGGCGCGCTTTTTTTGGCCTGCTCGAACATGTCGCGCACCCGCGCCGC
>JANPNJ010000148.1:0-8969 GCA_031427395.1 Burkholderiales bacterium | reverse complement strand
CGCCGACCACGGCGCGGGCAAATCGTATCTGGGTTTTATTGTTTACGACCTGTTTTTCAAGGCGGCGACTGCGGGTCATATTTACGGCATCGAAGCGCGCGCCGAGTTGGTCGAACAATCACGCGTGCTGGCTGCGCGCCTCGGCTTCACCAACATGACATTTCTGGCCGCCAGCGTGAACGACGCCAGCCTATCCACCGCGTTGCCCGCCACCATTGATGTGGTCACCGCATTGCACGCCTGCGACACTGCCACCGACGACGCCATCGCCTTCGGCATCAAAAAACACGCCCAATACATGGTGCTGGTGCCGTGTTGCCAGGCGGAAATATCGCGTGCGCTGAATGCCGGCAAGGCAAAGGCGCTGTCGCGCACCCCACTCGCCGAATTGTGGCGCCACCCCCTGCACACCCGCGAAATCGGCAGCCAGATCACCAATGTGCTGCGCGGCCTGTACCTGGAAGCGTGCGGCTATCACGTCACCGTCACCGAATTGGTCGGCTGGGAACACAGCCTGAAAAACGAGCTCATCATCGCCCGGCAAACCGGCAAACCCAAACGCGCGTCAGCCGAGAGGCTGCGGGCGGTGCTGGCGCAGTTTGGGCTGGAGGGGTTGCTGGCGACGCGGTTCAGGTTGCCGGATGACGCTGCCAGGCGCCCTACGGTCGCTTGATCTCTACGGCGATGACATGCAACATCGTTTTGCCGACATTGTGAATGCTGTGCGGCGGCACCGGGTCTGACCACGTTGCTGATCCGACCATGGATTTCTTGTTTATTATCGTGCGCGAATCCAGCATCACCTTGCCATCCGGATCGTAGCGGACAAAATCGCTCCAACTAAGGACATAAAGCGCGGCGGGCCACGGATGGCTGTGAACCGGCGTGCGCTCCCCCGGCGCGATTTTTGTTTCAAGCACCCTGACGGTCGCGTTTTCGAGCAATGACTTGTGATGATGTGGAGCAGAATCCAGCGCATCGTGCGAGTGCTTGGAATTAGATTCGGCCAAGACGAATGACGGCGATGTGATCAACATCAACGCCAGTGTAAATTGCACCAGCCGGTTTTTAATCTCATTTTTGTCTTCCTGGTGAAATGGCTTGGCAATATCAGAGTCACTTTGCCGACTTGATTTTTTTACCCGATTTTTTTGCCGGGTTGACCATCGCGGCATCCACCGTGTTTGGGCCAGGCTTCGAACTTGGCAACAGCCCTACTTTGGAAACACCGATCATCGCGCCGGGTATAAGACTTTGCTTGTCCGGACCAACCGCACCAACTCCGATGCGGTACTCGACCATCAAGTCAAACACACCCTCGGTCAGCGCATAGTGTTTGACAAGAACGGCTGCCAGCTCCTGCAATGAAAGTGGCAGTTTGACAGGCGCGGCAGCCGCCTCCAATGTTTGTGTTTTAGTGCTTCGCATGTGAAGTCAACCATTGTGGCTTGACCGATGTGGCCACAGGATATGTCACGCTTGCCTCCACCGGAGTTTCCATAGTCACATGGACGTTGTGATTGACAACGATCCCGACATTGACAAACGCATCCAATGCACGAACTATCACGTCATTCAACGTAATACCATCAGCAACCGCCCGCAGCGACGCAGCACGGTGGAGCACAGGTGCAACCCTGACATTGAACAAACCGCGGAATGGGCGCTGGGACGCTTTGCCAACCATTGCGCAGGTTTCAAGATAATCGTCCACGGCCACCTCAAACTCCTTTTGCAACTTTGTCGGCGTGGCGGCCTCGTAGGTGACAACATCATCGATGAACAACATTTTTCCACGACAAACACCGCGCGTCATGTCGAGCTCCGCCGTGCCTTGGTAATCTTTGTAATTGAGAATGTCCATCATCAATCCTGGATAAAACCGTAAATTCTGAGGTGCTCGACCACATCCACAACACATCCCTTGTCGACATTTGGCGACGGGTGTGGTTGGTGGCAGATGATCAAAGCTTGTTTGCCATCGTGAAAAAATTTCCGGCGGGAGCCACTGTTCTTAAGCATTTTGTAGCCGAGATATTCAAGCACCGCCTTCAACTCCAACCACTTGATGTCAGCGGCAGGCGGGATTGCGCATAACCGTCGTAATGCTTTTTGGTGTTTGGACATGGCTGATGGGATTATTGTAACTGAAAAACAGTTACACAGGTTGCCGACATGGCGGCCTTATGTTTTGGCCACCGGTAAGTCGCACAGGCAAAAAACTTTGCGCGCCCCCCCATGTTGCCGGCGGATTTTCCGGCGCAAATCGACGCACATCGGCGTCCATCGGCGGTTCCAAAAACTTATCCCACATGAAGACCTACCCCCGCAAGGCATCCTTCATAAACCCACGCAAATCCGCGCCCATTTTGCCAAGTGACGGCGCATGGATGTACATCATGTGGCCGGCTTCGTAATAGTGGCGGCGGACATTTTTGTCGAGTGGGGCGTCAAGCATCAAATGGTTCATGGTGTAGTCGCTGGCGAAATGCGGGGTGGCCAGGTCGAAATAACCATTGCCCACATACACTTTCAAGTGCGGGTTTTGGGTCATGGCGCGGCGCAGGGTTTCACCGATGTTGGCGTAGCGGTTGGCGAAATCCTTCCAGCCCCAGGTGGGGTGGAGCCCGGCCGAGACGCGGTAGTCGAGATCGGTGTTGAATTTCAATTCGCCGCGCACATAGTGGTTGAATACCGATGAATACGCGCCGGCGATATTGACCATGGCGGGGTCGAATTCAAATTGTTCGCCCGCGCTGTCGCGGTCCCTGGAGGTGAAGCGGCTGTCGAGGCGGCCGACGGTTTTGCCTTCACCCCGCAACAGCTCCTTGCAAAAGCGGTGGATGTTGACGCGCAGCTTGGTCGATTTCACATAGGCGACCGACAGCCCGGTGTAGTGCGAGACTTTTTCCGCCATTGCCTGAAAATCCTTCGCTGGCAGTTTGTCGCCCTGAAACAGCGCGGCGGCATAGTCGCCCTGGGCAAAATGCTCGGCCTCTCTGAGCAGCGCGTCGAGGGATTTTTTTTGCAGGGCGGCGGATAATTTTTTGTGTTTCCACGCGGTGGCGGCATAGGTCGGCAAAAACATGATGGGTGCGGTGTCATTGCCGTGGTCAAACCGCAGCGTCTGAAAATCGAGCGCCACCGAAATCAATATCAGGCCGTTCAGATACATGCCGTATTTGTCCTGCAACAGGCCCGCCAAACCACAGGCGCGGGTGGTGCCGTAACTTTCGCCGGCAATGAATTTCGGGCTTGCCCAGCGTTCATTCCTGGAAACATACAAGCGGATAAACGCGCCGACACTTTCCAGGTCACGCTGGTATTCGTGGAATTCCTTGGTTTTTTCGCCCTCGACCATGCGCGAATAACCGGTGCCGATCGGGTCAATGAAAACAAGATCCGCATCGGCCAGCATCGAAAAATTGTTGTCCACCAACTGATAGGGTGGCGCGCCCGCATTGCCCTCGGCATCGAGTGCCACCCGCTTGGGGCCGATCAAGCCCAAATGCACCCACACCGAACTGGAGCCGGGGCCGCCGTTGAAACAAAACATGATGGGGCGTTTGGCCAAATCGATGGTGCCATCCAACGTATAGGCGGTGAAGAACATCGCCGACTTGGGTTTTTGCCCAAGATGCTCACCATCTTTGTCGTGCTCCTCGGTCAGCACCCAGGTGCCGCAGGTGGCGGTGTAGGCCAGGGTTTTGCCGCCGATTTTGGCTTTATGGCGGGTTTTGACGACCAAATCCTTCACTTCTGTGGAGTTTGGCGCTGTTTTTGCACTGTTTTCAGCGGTGCCAGCCGTGTTTTTGTCTTTTTCCATCGCCACACTCTATCAGAGCGGAGACGTTGCCAAAACCCCCGATATTGTGCATAATTTCGGGTTCCCGTGATTGGCCTGACCACCTTGCCGCCGGGTTCGCAAAACTTCCACATTCACAGTGCTTGTTCGCATAGAGGTTCACATCATGTGAACCCTTTACGGAAAGAAAGGGTATTCCAAATGAAAGCCGACATCCATCCCAAGACCCAAGAAGTCATTTTTTTTGACTCGTCCTGCGATTTCAAATTCCTCACCAAAACCACCGCCGAAATCAAAGGCAAGGACAAAATGAAGTGGACCGACGGCAAGGAATATCCTGTCATCCGCATCGAGGTGTCGTCAGAATCGCACCCGTTCTACACCGGCAAACACAAGATCATGGACACCGCCGGGCGCATCGACAAATTCAAGCAGCGTTACGCGCGCACCAGCGCCGGCAAAACCGCCGAGGTTGCCGAGTAATAGCGGGCAGCACCGTCACACAGCAAAAGGCAACCGCAAGGTTGCCTTTTGATTTTGTGGCGAATGAAATACACGGCGTACAATTTCAGCGGCTTGTTGAAGGCAACCACGGAAAAACACAAAGGCGGGAAAGCCGAACGTGCACAACCACCATTCCACTGATACCCCAAACAATTCGGCCAGACCCAGCGGCTTCGGTGAAGCCATGAAGCGCCCCATCGTCTTTGACGGCACCGCATCACCCGTCAAGACCGCCCTGTTTGTCATCATTTGTTTTGCGTGGCTCATGCCCGGCCTCATCGGCCACGACCCATGGAAACCGGACGAGGCCATAACCATGGGCATTGTGCATGCCATGCTCACCGGCGCCAATGGCTGGCTGCTTCCGCACATCGCCGGCACGGTCAACACCGATTACCCGCCGCTTTACTACTGGGTGGCGGCACTGTGCGCAAAACTTTTTGCCTTTGCCCTGCCCGCGCACGACGGCGCACGGCTGGCGAGTGGCGCGTTCATGCTGGTGACAATATTTTATTTGTACAAGTCCGCCAACAAACTGTTTGACGAACGCGCCGGCCGCATCGCGGTGGCATTGCTGATCGGCTCGCTCGGTTTGCTGTTGCGCGCGCATGAGCTGAACCCGGAGGTGGCGGGCCTGACCGGCATGACCATCGCGTTCTACGGCCTGACACGCATTCGCTTTGAGGCGCGCAAGGGATTCACCGTCGGTGTGGGCGCCTTGGTGATGGCGCTGTCCATCGGTTTGCTGCCGGCGCTGGTGGTGCCCGCCATTGCACTGGCCATGATGGCGCTGCTGCACGATTGGCAAAACCGCGCCTTTGCGCGCGGCATCGGCATTTGCATGGCAGTGCTGTTGATCGGCAGTGGCATCTACCCACTGCTGCTGTGGTCGAACGGCTTGCTCACCCACACGTTGTTGATCGACAGCGTGCTGGGCGCACCCATGCTCGATGTACATGCGCGCGGCAGCATTCAGCCGTTTTATATTTTGCAAATCCTGCCGTGGTATGCATTGCCGACACTGCCGCTCGCAATTTGGTTGTGGCGCAAGGACAGGCGCATTATCGGTGAGCGCATTGAGCTGGCGCTGCCACTTGCCGCCTTTGTGGTGTCGTGGCTGTGGATGTCGGTGTTTCGGGAAGCGCGGGATACCTCGGCAATGGTATTGCTGCTGCCGCTCGCGTTGGCGGCGGCGCATTCGCTGGACAGGCTGCCCAAGGGCGCGGCCAGTTTCATGGATTGGTTCGGACTGGTTTTTTTTGGCTCGGCCGCGTTGGCGCTGTGGCTGTACTGGACGGCGGCGGTCATCGGCACACCGGAAGCCGCCGCGCGCGCGGTGGCACGCGCCGCACCCGACTTTACTTTCAGCGTCAGATGGCTGCCGGTTGTGATCGCCGCATTGCTGACGCTGGTGTGGATGTACGCGGTGGTAATGGCACACCGCAACAACCGCCGCGCGGTGGTCAATTGGGCGGCGGGCATCACCCTCCTGTGGGTGCTGCTGAACCTGCTGGGACTGCCGGCGGTGGATCATGTGCGCAGCTATCGCGCACCGGTGACCGAGGTTGCCAGGATGATGAATTCTGCCGCACCGGGCTGCGTCATCGGCCTCAATATTGGCCTGCCGCAGCGCGCGATGTTTGATTATTTTGTGCAACAGCGTTTTACGCCCGCCAAATCCACGCAGGCAGCAAGCTGCGCATGGCTGCTGGTACAAGGCACCAAAACCAACGCGCCGGATATTGCCGCGCCCTGGTCACTGCATTGGGAAGGCGCCAGGCCGGGTGAAAAACTCGAACAGTTCCGGCTGTATCGGCGTTGAGCAATCACTTCGCTGCTCCATCAGATGGGATTCCTCGTCGCCAAATGCGGCTCTGTCGGAATGACATTTTGGAAGAACACATTAAAAATTCACTGTCATTCCGAACGGCTTTTGTCTTTAGCCCCGGACTGGATCCGGGGGAGGAATCCCATCGGCCGGCATAACGAAGAAATCCAGAGCGCACACCCCATCACAAACGCGCGTCGAGCAATTCGATCCAATGCACTATCGGTGTGTTCGAGCTGGCCTTCAACCCCGATTCAATATGCGCCATGCAGCCGATATTGGCTGTCGCCACCACCGCCGGTGCGCCGGACTCGAGTGCGGCGACTTTGTTGACCAGCAACTGCTGCGACAATTCGGCTTGCAAGAGTGAATAGGTGCCGGCCGATCCGCAGCACAAATGGCCATCCGGCACGTTGGTCAATTCAAAACCGGCGGCGGCAAGCAAACCTTCAACCACACCTTTGATGTTCAGGCCATGTTGCAAACTGCACGGCGATTGAAACGCAAGTTTGGTTTTTTCGCCGACCGGTTGGGCCTGCAACAATTTTGTCAGCGCCACTGACTCATCCGCCACCACCTGGCTCACATCCCGAAACAGTTGCGAGACACGCGCGGCCTTTTCGGCATACGCGGCATCGTGCCGCAACATATGGCCGTACTCCGCCACCATGGTGCCGCAACCCGAAGCAGTCACCACAATGGCCTCGGCACCGGCTTCGATCATGGGCCACCACGCATCGATGTTGCGCTTCAACATCGCATGGGCAGCGGCAGCGTCGTTGAGATGATGCGGAATCGCTCCGCAACAGCCGGCGCTGGCGGCGGTGACAAGCGAGATGCCAAGTTTATCGAGCACACGCGCGCTGGCGGCGTTGATTGACGGTGCCATTGCCGGCTGCACACAGCCAGCGAGTACCAGCATGGTGCGCGCATGGCGTGAAGTCGGCCAATCACCGGCCGGGCGTTGGTCAGGAATTTTTTTCGCCAGCGCAGCCGGCAGCAAGGGCTTGAACAATCGACCCACAGTCAAACCCAAGGCAAACAATCCCGTCTGCGGCAGGGTGTTTTTCAAAATTCCGCGTTTCAAACTATCAGTGGCAGATCGGCCGACCTTGCGCTCGACAATGTCGCGGCCGATGTCCACCAGACGGCCATATTGCACGCCCGACGGGCAAGTGGTCTCGCAGGCGCGGCAGGTCAGGCAGCGATCCAGATGCAATTGTGTTTTTTCGGTGGGCGTTGCCCCCTCCAGCACTTCCTTCATCAGGTAAATGCGGCCACGTGGGGAATCCAGCTCATCGCCCAGCAGGTTGTAGGTCGGGCAGGTGGCGAGACAAAATCCGCAATGCACACACTTGCGCAAAATGCCCTCGGCCTCGATGCCTTCGGGCGTGTTGATGAATTCAGCGGCGAGTTTGGTTTGCATGGCTTTCGGCTAAAAATTATCGGGGCGGCCGCGATTCAAAATGTTGTGCGGGTCAAACGCGGCCTTCAGGTTGCGGTGAATCTCGGTGTGTTTTGCGGGCAGGGGATGAAACACGCCAACGTTTTTGTCGCCGCCCCTAAACAGGGTGGCATGCCCACCGACATTGGCGACCGCCGTGCGCAGCGCCGCCGAATTTGTTTCACCTCTCACCCAACGCAGCGCCCCGCCCCACTCGACCCATTGCGGCATGTTCAGCAAAAGCGGCGGCGTGGTGGATGGCAATGACAGCCGCCACAGCGGGGCAACGCCTTGAAAAAACGCATGGCGCTGATCACGCAGCGCCTGCCAAAACTCTGTCGCGGCTTCGGTGTCCATGATGTCACCGCCCAATTTTGTTTTGGCCGCCGCCACACCCGCGTGGGTTCCCGACAAGCGCAGTGTCGCCTCGCCGTCGTGCCAGCTCGTGGCAGAAATCGGCAACGGCTGCCCCGACCACTCGTTGAAGCGGCGGATGGCGGTGGCCTCGTCAAACTGAAATCGCAGACTCACTTCAGAGACGGGCTTGGGCAATACCTTGAAAGACAAATCGGTGAGAATGCCCAGCGTGCCCAGCGCGCCGCACATCAGGCGCGAGACATCGTAGCCCGCGACATTTTTGATGACACGTCCGCCAAAGCGCAAGTCATCACCCGCGCCGTTGACAATGCGCGCACCCAACACAAAATCGCGCACCGCACCGGCATAAGGGCGGCGCGGGCCGGACAGGCCGGCCGCGACGGTTCCGCCGATGGTTGCAGCTTCCGAAAAATGCGGCGGCTCAAAGGCCAGCATCTGCCGCTCCCTGTCCATCACCGCGTCAATTTCCGAAAGTGTAGTGCCCGCACGCGCGGTCAACACCAATTCGCGCGGCTGATAATCGATGATGCCAGCATAGGCACGCATGTCCACGGCTTCACCGACGATGACGCCACCGTAAAACGATTTTGTGTTGCCGCCGTGGATAGCGAGCGGGGTGTTGGCGGCGGCGGCGGTTTTGACACGCTCGCAGAGGGATTGGATGAAGGGTTCCATGTTATTGGGCAGGGGTTGAAACCGCCGATGGACGCCGATATGCGCCGATGAATCCAACTATCAAAGTCGCCATTTGGAGCGGACTTTCTGGCATTTCTGTCCGAAATAGCGCGCCAACAAAGGAATTTGCATGTTTTATCGGCGTGCCTTTGTTTTTATCGGCGTTCATCGGCGGTTCCAAGGTGGTTCCAAAAATATCAAAACCGCGGAATATCCGCAAACGGCATTTGCCCGCCCGACACCCGCATCCGCCCGTATTCGGCGCAGCGACTGAGTGACGGAATGGCCTTGCCGGGGTTGAGCAACATCTTCGGGTCAAACGCGCGCTTGACCGC
>JANPNJ010000147.1:0-5511 GCA_031427395.1 Burkholderiales bacterium | reverse complement strand
ATCTCGCCATAGTGCCCCGCCGCACGCCCAGCCAATACCTTTTGGTGCGACTCGGCCGCAAAGGCATCCATCATCTGCCGAGTGATGCCAAAACGTTTCGCCACAATTTCGGCGGTTTGTCCCATCGACAGTTTGACGATGGGGTCAGTCAATCCTTTGAGAATGGCAATCACCGGCGCCAGATACGCCGGGCGGAATTTCACCGCCACCGCTGCGCGCTGGCCGAATGATTTGGCGGCGTACCAATCGGCCAGCCAATTGACCATCGCCGGCCCGAACAACAAGGGCGCGTGGCTCATGGCATCCGTCCCACCTGCCAGCACCAGGTTCGACTTGCCGGCCAGAATATTCACATAGGCCGAGTCCAGCGCCTGCATCCCCGAGGCGCAATTGCGCATCACCGTCCACGCCGGCACCTGCTCGCCGCAGCCAACACGCAGCGACACCACCCGGCCGATATTGGCTTCATCGGCGGAGGGCATGGCAGCACCGACAATAACTTCATCAAACGCGGTGGGCGAAAATGTTTGCCGCGCCAACAATGCCCTGGCACAACCCACCGCCAAGTCCCCGCCACTGAACGGCCCCATCTTGCCTTTGGCTTTCAAAAACGGCGTGCGCGCGCCATCCACCACATAAACTTTTTTCATATTTTTTCCTACTCAGCCGCAGCGGCGAAGTGATCCGCAGTGCGCGCCGCCACCATTCCAAAATTTTTGTCAAAGTCATCCACCCGCACCACCTCCCTGGTCAACACCCGCGCGCGTTTCCACAGCGCCAGCTCGGTTTCGGTGATGACGGACAACTCTTTTGCTTCCTCAAAAACCGCATCAATGGTTTTCGCCGAAATGCGCCCGGCTTTTTGCGCCACCCGCACCTTGGCTTCTATCGGCTCGGCCGCCACCACCGCATTCATCGCGGCATTCAGTTGCCCCATGATGTCGCGTTCGTCATTCGGCAAATACATGCCTGCCACCAGCCGGTCACGCGCGGCACACGGCGTGATGAGAATTTTGGCGACCTCGTGCCCCAGATCATCGGATGGCTGGATCAGCGTCATGCCCTTCGGAAACACCAGGCGACGCAGCCACCACGCGACAAACCGGTTGGGGAAATTTTTGATGATGCCGTCCATCGCCACTTGAATCTTGAACGCGCAGTCATACAGCGCCCATTTCAGAATCGGCAATTCGTCTTTTTGCTGGCCGCGTTCGTCATAGAACTTGAGCGCGCACGAGGACAAATACAAATGCGACAACACGTCACCCAGCCGCGCGGACAGTTTTTCCTTGCGTTTGAGCGAGCCGCCGATGACAAACATGGACACATCGGCGAGCAGCGCAAAAGCCGAGGAGAAGCGCGTCATCTGCTGGTAAAAACGCTTGGTGTCGGCACAGGCGGGCGAAGGCAGGCCCACGCCACCGGTGAGGCCCATCCACAAGGCACGCCCGGTGTTGGACAGGGTGAATTTGATGTGCTCCCAGAACGCGTGGTCGAATTCGTCCAGCGAATCGGTGCGCGCGGCTTTCATTTCCTTCAGCACCCACGGGTGGCAGCGGATCGCGCCCTGGCCAAAAATAATCAGCGAACGCGTGAGAATGTTGGCGCCCTCGACGGTGATGGCAATCGGCACCTGTTGATAGGCGCGTCCCAGATAATTGCTGGGCCCCATGCAAATGCCCTTGCCGCCGTGGATGTCCATGGCATCCGTGATGACCTGACGCATGCGCTCGGTGGCGTGGTATTTTGAAATCGCCGACAGCACCGACGGCTTCTCGCCCAGATCAAGCGCGCCGGCGGTGATGGTGCGGGTGGCATCCATCAGGTAGGTCATCGCGCCAATGCGCGCCAGCGGCTCCTCGATGCCCTCGAATTTGCCAATCGGCGTTTTGAACTGCTGGCGCACCCGCGAGTATGCGCCGGAGGCAAAACTCGCCACTTTGCCGGCCGCGATCGATTGGGCAGGCAGGGAAATCGAGCGCCCGGCTGCCAGACATTCCATCAGCATGCGCCAGCCTTCGCCCAGCATCGGCTGCCCGCCGATCACCCAATCCATCGGAATGAACACATCCTTGCCGGAGTTGGGGCCATTCATGAACGCGGCATTCAACGTCATGTGCCGCCGGCCAATCACCACACCCGGATGGCTGGTCGGGATCAGCGCGCAGGTGATGCCCAGATCGGTTTCACCACCAAGCAATTTGTCCGGGTCATAGACTTTGAAGGCCAGCCCCAGCAGGGTGGCAATCGGGCCCAGTGTGATGTAGCGTTTTTCCCAGGTCACCCGCAGACCGAGGGTCTCGACACCTTGCCACATTTGTTTGCAGACAATGCCGGCGTCCGTCATGGAGGCGGCATCCGAGCCTGCCTCAGGCGCGGTCAGGGCAAAACACGGTATGTCGATGCCTTTGGCAAGCCGTGGCAGATAGTGGTCCTTTTGCGCCTTGGTGCCGTAGTGCATCAGCAATTCGCCCGGCCCCAATGAATTGGGCACCATCACCGAGACGGCGGCGGTGGCCGAGCGTGTGGAAATCTTCAACACCGTCTGGCTGTGGCCATACGCCGAAAACCCCTTGCCGCCGTATTCCTTGGGAATAATCATGCCAAGGAAACCGTTGTCCTTGATAAACTGCCACACATTCGGCGGCAGATCAAAATCCTCGTGCGTGACCTTCCACTCGTCAATCATGGCGCACAGTTGATTGGTGGGGCCATCGATGAACGCCTGCTCCTCGGCGCTGAGTGTGGCCTTGGGCACATTCAGCCATTTGTTCCAATCCGGCTTGCCGGAAAACAAATCGCCGTCCCACCAGACGGTGCCGGCTTCGAGCGCCTCCTGCTCGGTGGATGACATTTGCGGCAGCAATTTTTTGTAAATGGCAAAAATCGGCGCGGACAGGAGACTGATGCGTATCGCCTTGAGATTGGCGATCAAGGCCGCCGCGACAAACACAAACCACACCACCCCGGCGAGCGCGCCGCCGAGAACGCCTGTCGCCGTGGCAACCACCAGCAGCGCACCGATGACCACCGACCAGAGCATGGCGGCGGCCTTGTGATAGGCCAGCACCCAGCAGGCGATGGCGAAAAGTAAAACAACAATAAGAATAGTCATGGCAAATCCCTTTTAATCAGAATCAGGTTTCATGGAACCACTGGTGGCCGTCTGCAGGCGCACCCATTGGTGCGCGCAGACCCGCCGCCAAAAACGGCGCGAGGCGCTTAAGCAGCAATTCATCGTTGGCCACTTCCTCGGGATGAAAATGGGCGTTCATTTTCAATACGTCGGTGCCGGCCAGCGTGAAGGACAAGGAACCCATCACAAAATGCAGGCGCCACGATACTTCCTCGCGCGGGATATGCGGCAGCGCGCGGCCAAAGGCGGCGCGAAAGCGATTGACCATTTCGGTGTATTGGTGCGACAAAAATTCGCGGATGAACGGTGCCGGGTCGGCATAGGCGCGCCCCAGCAGACGCAGAAAATTCTTGCCGCCCTGTCGCGGGTCACGCGCCAATTTCAGCGCCGGGATAAACATCGCCGACAAAATCTGCTCGCAGGTGAGGGGCTGGGCGGACGGGCTGGCCGCCGCCGTCTCATACGCCGTCAACAGTGCCAGCCGATCGCGGTTCATTGGGTCCAGCCGGCGGGTAAACACCGCTTGGAACAATTCTTCCTTGGAGCCAAAATGGTAATTCGCCGCCGCCAGATTGACGTTGGCAGCAGTGGTAATCAGGCGCAGGCTGGTGGCCTCGAAGCCGTGCTCCATGAACAACTCCTCGGCGGCATCGAGGATGCGCGATTTGGTGTCGGCGACATCGGTTTTTTCTGCCACGGGGCGGGCAGAATCGCGGCTGACAAGCTGTATTTTCGGCAAAATTCGCACGTCGTCATTTCCCATAAAAGTCTTGAATTATTATTTTGTTTATTAAAATCAAATAGATAAAAATACTCAGCCAATTTTCAAACGTTCGTTTGAAATGAGCGTATTACCAGCCGCCAGAGCTGTCAATCACAATCGATGTTGCGACGCAACATAGCAGGGGAATTTGTTTCTTCCCCATCGCCCGTACAATTTCATCTTTCCCTGCCCAAAAGAGTCCAGCATGCCCAATTACCTTGCCCCCACTGCAACTATTCGGCGCGTTTATGTTGCGACTTTAATTGCCCTTGCTTTGGCCGTAGCCTCAACATCCGGTTTTTCCGCCACGCCGCTGATCGACAAACCTGGCATCGACAGCCCCTTTATGGACACGGCGACAGCACCATGCACCGACTTTTACCGTTTTGCCATTGGCATCTGGCAGGACAACAGCCCGATTCCCGCCGACCGCGCGCGCTGGGGAGCGTTTGACGAAATCGAGGCGCGCAATCGGCAGGTGCTGATAGCTGTGCTAAAAGAGGCCGCCGCTCACAATGGTGGGATCAAAGGTCAAGTAGGGGCATTTTTCCAAAGCGGCATCGATGCCGCCGGGACCGATTCCAAGGCAGCGCTGAAAACAGCCTTGTCTGCGGCTGACGATGCGCGCTATGCAAAAAATTTGGCTGCCGCCATGGCGCTGCTGCACGCCCAGGGCACTGCCGCCGGTTTCAATTTTGGCGTGCGCCAGGATCAGCGTGACGCCACCCGCTATATCGTGCAGTTGTCGCAGGGTGGACTTGGCCTGCCGGAGCGCGAATATTATTTCGCCAAGGATGTGCGCAGCGCCAAACAGCGCGAAAAATATGTCGCCCACATCAGCGCCATTTTGCAGCTTGCCGGAGACAGCAAAGCCGCAGCCGATCCGGTCGCAGCGGCCATCATGCTGCTGGAAAGCAAACTCGCCGACGCCGCCATGACCCGCATCGAGGCGCGCGACCCGGACAAGACCTACCACCTGATGTCGCTGGAAAAATTGCAGGCACACGCGCCGCAATTTGCTTGGCCGCAATTTTTCTCAACCCT
Source organism: Burkholderiales bacterium (assembly GCA_031427395.1). Classification (GTDB taxonomy): domain Bacteria; phylum Pseudomonadota; class Gammaproteobacteria; order Burkholderiales; family Usitatibacteraceae; genus UKL13-2. The sequence goes on along the minus strand of JANPNJ010000147.1, from coordinate 568 downwards.
CGGCATCAACCACAGCGGCGACATCAATGTCGGCCAGCCGAATTTTTTCAAAGCCTTTGCCGCACTGTCACACGACACCCCCCGCGCCACCTGGGATGCCTACCTGCGCTGGCACACCCTGCGGGTGTTGGCACCACACATGGGTGAAAAATTTGAGCAGGAAAATTTTTCGTTCTACGGCAAGGAGCTGACCGGCGTCGAGGATATGGAATCGCGCGAAAAACGCGTCACCGCCACCATTGACCGCACCATGGGCGAGGCACTCGGCCAACTGTACGTTGCCAAGGCGTTTTCACCCACCGCCAAGGCGCGCGCGCTTGCATTGGTGAAGAATGTGCGCGCCGCCTTGCGTGAGCGCATCGCGGCGCTGGACTGGATGAGTGAGGCCACCAAGCGCGAGGCCACCGCCAAGCTTGACGCGATGTTCGTCAAAATCGGCTACCCGGACAAATGGAAGGATTATTCGCATGTGGTCATCAAACCGGACGACTATCTGGGCAATGTGCTGCGCGCCACCCGCGCCGAATTCGCCCGGCAGATCGCACGTCTCGGCAAGCCGATTGACCGC
>JANPNJ010000146.1:0-2055 GCA_031427395.1 Burkholderiales bacterium | reverse complement strand
CTTGCCGTAGCCGATGTTGTAGCGGATGGTGTCGTTGAACAGCACCGTGTCCTGCGGCACGATGCCGAGCGCGGCGCGCACGCTCAACTGTGTGACCGCGCGGATGTCCTGGCCGTCGATGGTGATGCGCCCGCTGGCAACAGCAGGCTCGCCGGAAAAACCCACATCGTAGAAACGAAACATCAGCCGCGACAGGGTGGATTTGCCCGCGCCGGATGAGCCGACCACGGCCACGGTTTTGCCGGCCGGCACCTCGAAGGACACATCAAACAAAATCTGCCGCTTGGGGTCATAACCGAAGTTCACATTTTCAAAACGGATTGCGGCACCATTGGTGACGAGTGGCAGCGCGCCCGGCTGGTCGGCGACTTCCTGGTTTTCGCCGAGCAGGCGGAACATCTTTTCCATGTCGATCAACGCCTGCTTGATCTCGCGGTACATCACGCCGAGAAAATTCAGCGGGATGTAGAGTTGTATCAGCAGCACATTGACCATCACCAGGTCACCGATGGAAAGGGATTTGTTGACGATGCCCTCCGAGGCGCGCCACATCAACAGCGTGACTGCGGTGGCGATGACACAACTCTGTGCGGCGTTGAGAAAACCCAGCGAGATTTCGCTTTTGGTCGCGGCCGCCTCGTAACGCTGGAGGTTTTTGTCGTAGCGCCCGGCCTCGAATTCCTCGTTGCCGAAATACTTCACGGTTTCGTAGTTGAGCAGCGAATCAATGGCGCGGGTGTTGGCCTTGGAGTCCATGTCGTTCATGGCGCGGCGGTGGTGGGTGCGCCACTCGGTGATGGCAATGGTGGCGGCGATGTACAGCACAATGGCCGATAGCGTGATGGCGACAAATGTCCAGTCAAATTTGGTGCCGAGCAAAATGGTGACCAGGGTGATTTCGAGAATGATCGGCAACACCGAAAACAGCATGAACGACAGCAGGGTCGAGATGCCGCGTGTGCCGCGCTCGATGTCGCGGGTCACCCCGCCGGTCTGCCGGTCAAGGTGGAACCGCAGCGACAGGGCGTGCAGATGGCGGAACACATTGAGCGCCACCTTGCGCATGGCACGCTGGGTGACTTTGACAAACACCATGTCTCGCAGCTCGCCAAACAATGTGGACGACAGCCGCAACACACCATAGGCTGCCAACAACGCAAACGGCACCACCAGCACTGCCTTGTTTTTGTCGAGGGCATCGACAATCTCTTTCATCAGCAGCGGCACACCGATGTTGGCGATTTTCGCCGCGACCAGGAGACTGATGGCCAGGCCGACGCGCCAGCGAAATTCCCAGAGATAGGGCAACAACGCGCGCACGGCCTGCCATTCGCCAGGCGATTTTGCCGTCGTCGCGGAGGGGATCAAGGAGTGGGGGCTGGGCGTATCGTTATCAGAGGTCGAGTGGGTATGAGCAGTCATGGGTTACGGCAAAAGTCAGCTGTGGGACATTGGGACATGTTCAGTTGTCAAAAAAATTCAGGGTTTCGTCGGCGGCAGGAGCACCAGGAGCGGTGGCGGTGGCTGCAGGTGGTGCCTTGTCTGCTGTGGTGGCAGTGGTGGCAGTGCCCGCAGGTTTCGCTGTCTCGACCGCACTCAGCGCCAGTGCCAGATCACGCGTGATGGTTGCGACATCCATCGGCACCCGGCTTTGCGAGCGCAGCAATATGCGCGAAGGCAGATCCAGCAAGCGCACATTGGCAATGCGCATGTTGGCGGCGGTGTTGAGTTTGGGCAGCAAGTGTGTACCGCGCCAGCCGCCGGTGTTGCTTTCCATGGCATCAATAATGGTTTGTTGCGAGCGGATGATGCCGGCCAGCAACTCGGCAATTGTTCGGGGGTGATATTCATTGCGGTCTCCCTTAGCGTGAAAAATAAGCGCAAAAAATCAACGCGAAAAAATAGTGAATGTTGTTTATTGGCGAGGCGTTTCAGGCATTTTTGCGTGAAACACCTCTCCCTGCATGGACTTTATTGTTTTTTACGATAGGTGGCACGAAACAATTGGCTGCCCTCACGGCTGACAAATTCGGTTGGCCGGTTGTTCCCCGACAT
>JANPNJ010000145.1:0-2804 GCA_031427395.1 Burkholderiales bacterium | reverse complement strand
CGGGTGAGCTCGATTCCCTGAAACGCTTCAAGGATGACGTGAAGGAAGTCAAGTCTGGCTTTGAGTGCGGCTTGTCGATCAAGAACTTTGATGACATCAAAGAGGGTGATCAACTTGAAGCCTTTGAAACCACCGAAGTGGCGCGGACGCTGGCCTGAAAAATCAACACCAGGGCGCGATGAATCGCGCCCCTACCCGGAATGAACGATTGGATCTCCCTTGGCTGACACCCGCAACCGTAAAATTGCCGATCAAATCCAGCGCGAATTGTCGGAGATGATTCGCCTGGAGTTGCGCGATCCAAGGGTGTCAATGGTCACGCTCACCGATGTCGAGGTGGCGCGGGACGTTTCACACGCCAAGGTTTTTTTCACCCACATGGGCAGCGACGACCAAGTGCTGTCGTGCAAACACGGCCTCAACAGCGCCGCCGGTTTTTTGCGCATGCAGCTTGCCAAGCGGCTGACCATCCGTGTGGTGCCCGCATTGCATTTTGAGATTGATGAATCGATAGCGCGCGGCGCGCATTTGTCCCGGCTCATCAATGATGCTGTCGCCGAGGATGCCAAACATCCGCATGATGGCGGGTAGGGTGGGCAGGGCCCACCATTTTGTGATGATGGTGGGCTGCGCCCACCCTACGATACTGGCACCATGACAGAGCCGTCCGAGCCGAAACCACGCATCATTCGCCGTCAGGTGGATGGGGTGTTGTTGCTCGACAAGCCAGTCGGATTGTCTTCCACCCAGGCCATGGCCGCCGCCAAGCGTTTGTTCCGCGCCGAAAAGGCCGGCCACACCGGCACCCTCGACCCGTTTGCCACGGGCCTGTTGCCGGTTTGTTTTGGCGAGGCGGCAAAATTCTCCCGCTTTTTGCTTGACGCCGAAAAATCCTACCGCGCCACCCTCAAGCTGGGCGAAGTCAGCCAGACCGGCGACACCGAAGGCGACATCATCCGAGCACGCGATGTCGTTGTCACGCGCGCGCAAATCGATGAGGTGTTGAAAACATTTTTGGGGCCGCAATCACAAACGCCACCGATGCACTCGGCTGTGAAACAAGCGGGCGTACCTCTTTATAAACTCGCCAGACAAGGCCTGGAAGTACCCCGAACACCCCGCCAGATAACGATCTTCACAATTTCCCCGGTGTCGTTGAACGGCGTGGAGATGGTGATCGACACCAAGGTCAGCAAGGGCACCTACATCCGTGTGTTGGCCGAGGATATTGGCGAGGCGTTGGGCTGCGGGGCACATTTGACCGCGTTGCGCCGCACCAAATCGGGTGGTGTTGACATTGCGCGCGCCGTCAGCCTGGATGCACTGGCCGCCATGACCGAGGCCGAGCGCGATGCCATTTTGCTGCCTGCGCAAAGCCTGTGTGCTGATTTGCCAACAATGGTTCTGAGTGACGAGGACACCCGCATTTTTTGCAATGGCGGCTGGATCAGCGCACAACCAAGGGACACCCACGCATCAACACCGTTTGCAATCTATGACGGTGGGTCACGGTTTTTGGGGGTGGGCGAGGTGGTGGTGAGTGAGGCCACCCACGGCAAGCCCCGCTTGATCCCGATGCGACTCATGGCAACTGGTGCCACGGCGTCACAATTAACACCAACACCCTGATTCGGTTGCGGAAATTGATGTTTTTTCGACAAATTCGCGCTATAATTTCGGCCTCGCAAGTAGGGATGCCCCGAAAGCCGCAATCGCCTGCGACAAGGCGTTTGAAATGACATAGGGAAATACCATGACCACCACCGCAAGAACCGCTGAAGTCATCAACGAGCATGGCCGTGCCAAGGGCGACACCGGCTCACCCGAAGTGCAGGTTGCATTGCTGACCAATCGCATCAACGAGCTGACCAGCCACTTCAAAAAACACGTCAAGGATCATCACGGCCGCCGTGGTCTCCTGCGCATGGTCTCCAAGCGCCGCAGCCTGCTTGATTACCTCAAGCGCACCAAACTCGACACCTATCGTTCACTGATCGACAAACTCGGCCTGCGCAAGTAATCGAACCCCTAGCCAGTCAGCGAGCGTAATCGACATCAAGAAAGCCCCACTGTCCCCATTCACGGCAGCGGGGCTTTTTCATTATTTTTTGCGTCATTGATTCATCGTCGCCAGAGTGATTTTTACTGACCACGACCACCGTTTAATCCAACAGCAAACATCAAGGGAATTCCCGCATGAAAGCCATCAAAAAATCATTGCAGTACGGGCGTCATACACTGACACTCGAAACCGGGGAGATCGCACGCCAGGCCGACGGCGCAGTGCTGGTCTCGCTCGACGACACCGTCGTTCTTGTTACCTGTGTCGCACGCCGCGACGCCAAGGAAGGGCAGGACTTTTTCCCATTGACGGTTGATTACCAGGAAAAAACATTTGCTGCGGGCAAGATCCCCGGTGGCTTTTTCAAACGCGAAGGCCGCCCTTCGGAAAAAGAAGTATTGACCAGCCGCCTGATTGATCGTCCGTTGCGTCCGTTGTTCCCGGATGGTTTTTATAACGAAGTTCAAATCATCGCGACCGTGTTGTCGTGTGATCCGGAGATCGATTCCGACATCGTCGCCATGATTGGTGCCTCGGCTGCGGTCACCTTGGCGGGTCTCCCGTTTGAAGGTCCGATCGGTGCCGCACGTGTTGGTTATATCGACGGCGCGTACATTTTGAATCCGACCAAGACCGAACTCGAAACCTCGCAAATGAATCTGGTGGTCGCTGGTACGGACACTGCCGTTTTGATGGTCGAATCCGAAGCGCTGGAATTGCCTGAAGACGTGATGCTCGGCGG
>JANPNJ010000144.1:0-7055 GCA_031427395.1 Burkholderiales bacterium | reverse complement strand
TGCGGCGGCTCGGCGATGGCAATGGCCTGCAACAATCTCTCGTCTGGCGCGCGAAAAAACAGGCTGGCCAGCAACGCGTAATAATCGGCACGCGCCTGATCCTCCGGCGCAACCAGCCGCGGGCTTTCAAAATTGACAGGGATGGCGCTCATTCGATGGGCCGGCCGGTCAACACCGACATTTCGTTTTTGTTGGACATCATGTCCACCACCCGGCAGTCGGCGCACATTTGCAGGCGCTTCAAACTGCCCTCGCTTTGGAACATCGAATGCCCGGCGAGTTTGCCCAGCATGTTGTCGATGAGCTTTTTGGTGCCCAGCGCCTTGCCGCAGGAGATGCAGTCGAACGGCTCGGTTTCGTTCAGCACCACGGCGTGTTTGCGGGTGTCGGTCATGAGCAAACGCGGCACCAGGGTAATGGCCTTTTCCGGGCAGGTGTTGGCACACAGGCCGCACTGCACACAATTGCGCTCGAGGAATTTGAGCTGCAGGATTTCGCCGCCGTCCATCAGTGCTGATTCGGGGCAGGCGCCGGCGCAGGCCAGACACATGGTGCAGGTGTCCTGGTTGACCACGATGGCACCGTACAGGCTGCCCGCTTTCAGCGCAATTTCCACCGGTTTGGCTGTGGCGAATTTGGCGAAATGCTCGATGGCGAATTCAAGTGTGGCGCGTTTGTCATTGGATAAATGAAAAGTGGCGACGGCGGTAACACCGCTTGACTGGCCAATCGCGGCAATCTGGGTGGCACACGACTCTGCACCTGCCCATGCAAAGTGGGTTCCCGCATAGCCGAGCGCGTGCAGGATGGTTTCGCCGGTTTGCATTTCGCCTTGTGACGCAGCGGCATACCCCTCGGCCTCATCACCATTGGCGAGCACCACCACCCCGGCCGCGCCATAGGCCAGCGCCCCCAGCATGACATCCAGGCCGATGGAGGCGACATGCCACGCTTCAACGGGCAACACGTTGGCCGCCAGTGGCAAAGCCTGCAATTTTTCTTCGTCCAGGTGATGAAACAAAAAAACCGGTGCGGGCGCGTTGGCGTCGGCGGCACGGTAGGCATAAAGCATGGCGCGCAATTCGGCACCGCGATCCGCCACCCGCGGGTATTGGTAGGTCATCGCCCCCGACGGACACACCGTGGCACAGGCACCGCAGCCCATGCACAAGTGGGCATCAACCGCGACGATGTCGCCCGCGCTGGATATGGCGCGGGTCGAGCAAATGTCGATGCATTTGTTGCAGCCTTGCTGGCGCGAGCGGCTGTGCGCGCAAATCGATTCCTTGTAGGCAAAAAATTTCGGCTTCTCAAATTCGCCGACCATCTCCGGCAAGGTGGCGCAGGCATGGGCAAAGGTGTCGGCATTAGCGGCATGAAAGTAGCCCTGCGGCGGCTGTGGCTGAGTCAGTTGCGGTGACTGCCCGACATCGAGTATCAAATCAAACTGGGCGATCTGGGCGGGTGCGCCCGCTGCCGTCCGCCAGGACAATTCAAACGCACCAAGGTAGCCCGTGAGCGCGACCAACTCACCCGGCAACACCTCCACCTCATTGATCGCCGGTGCGGCATCAAGCCCCGTCCACAATACCGCCATCGACAGCGTACCTTGCAGCGCCGCGCACGCCTGCCGCACCCGCTCACCGCTGCCGATGATGAGCAGACGACCCTGCGATTGGTAATTGATGCGTGCCACCGGCTCGAACGGCGCGTTTTGATGCAGTTGCGCCAGCGCTGTGAGGGCGGCGGTTTGGGCGGGTGCTGAGGGTTGGCTTTGCATCTTTTGTGTGTAAGTTGGCAAGGAATAATTCAAGGGACAATGTATCGGCTGGCGATGCGGATTTTTTATGAATCAGTTACAGCGATTCGTATTTTTTTGCGCCCTATTGTGTTGCGCTTTATCCACACCAAAAAATCTTGCAGCGCAGCAATTTTTTCAGTCATGGCGATGTGACTGGTGGCACCAAAACAGCCGCATCCACCACAGGTGCCAAGGCTGACGGCTCGACGCCAGCTTCAGGCGCGGACACGGCGGGATGATCCTCGACAGCGGGAAGTGCGGCCGTGGTGTTTGCATCGGTCTGCTTTTTTTCTTCTTCTTCATCATCAAACAACCGCAGCGCCTTGGATTGGTTCATGTTTTTGAGCCATGCGGCTGGCAGCGGGTCGGGCTTGTTGTAATCGTCGATATAAATGTCGAGCCGATCCATGACGTTGTAGTGCGGATCGGTGAATAATTTTTTCATCGCCTGATTGCGCAATTCGGGCGAGATGTCTGGTGCCATGAACGCACTGAAATCGGATTGTGGCGTGAGGGATTCGATACTGGGCAGCGGCGGCGGGGGTTGACTGTTTTTTGGCAAACCCGCCGATTGGTCGGCAGTTTCAGGCATTTTTGCCTGAAGATGCCCGTCAACAGGCAGGTTTGGCGTTTGTAAAGGCACATCAATTTTTGCCTCAGCCGCAGGCTGATCGGCCAATTTGCGTTTTGACCAGCGTGAAAAAAAATTGCCGCCACTGTCTACACTCATGCGCCGCCCTTCATGCCGCCATCGTAGCGGCCATCCTTGCTGGTGAACGATTGCGGACGGATGCGGCGCTTTTTTTCCGGGGGCCGGTAGTTGTCACGCACCCAATCGGTGAGCACCGCAAAAATCTCGGCGGGCATCGCCACGCCCTCGACTTTTTCCTGCGCGTCCATCCAGCGCGCGGCTTCATTGTAGGACAGTGTCAGCGAATGTGGAAAGGCGTCGCCGGTTTCTTCCTCAAAGCGGTAGGTGACAAACACATACGGTTCGGGCGAAGTGATATTCAAAAATATTCCCTCGGCCTCATCGGCGTGAACCTGCAACACAAAGCCCGGCCACAGCACCTGCCGCAACGCCTCGCGCTCGCCCAATTCGGTGGGACCGGCGCGGCTGCCGTCATCCGGCAAAATCCCGGCCGGACGCCAAAGGTGGGACTGCCAGCGGTTGTTGATCGCGACTTTTTCCATGACGATGGAGACAGCAAATGAGGGGTGCATGACCATAGGCGGATATTAACCCGGATATACTTGCCGCATGGCCGCCACCGTCATCCCCATAGTCAATCAACGCTCCCTCGCCATTCCTGCGGCGGGTGCCATGGTGGACGCGCAGAGCCTCGTCGATGCCCGCGGCAGGCGCATCCGGGATCTGCGCATTTCGGTCACCGACCGCTGCAATTTCCGCTGCACCTATTGCATGCCCAAGGAAGTGTTCGACAACGATTACCCCTATCTGCCACATGGCGAGGTGCTGACGTTCGAGGAAATCACCCGCGTCGCGCGCATCGCGGTCAACCTCGGCGTGAAAAAACTGCGCCTCACTGGCGGCGAGCCACTGATGCGCAAGGGCATCGAGGGTTTGATCGCGATGCTGGCGGCATTGCGCACGGACACACCCGACCTCGACATCACCCTCACCACCAACGGCAGCGCGCTCAAGCAAAGGGCGAATGCGTTGCGCGCGGCCGGCCTCTCGCGCATCACGGTGTCGCTGGATTCCCTCGACGACAGCACCTTCCGCGCCATGAATGACGCCGATTTTCCGGTCGCCAAGGTGCTGGAGGCCATCGACGCCGCCAATGCCGCCGGCTTCGACAGTGTGAAAATCAACATGGTGGTCAAACGCGGCGTCAATGACCATCAAATTGTGGACATGGCGCGGCATTTCCAGGGCACGAAAAACATTGTCCGCTTCATCGAATTCATGGATGTCGGCTCGACCAACGGCTGGCGCATGGACGATGTTGTCCCTTCGCGCGAAGTGGTGCGGCGCATCAATGAAATATTACCCTGCGCGCCCGCCAATCCCAACCACGCCGGTGAGGTCGCCAAACGCTGGAAGTACCTGGACGGCAGCGGCGAATTCGGCGTGATCTCCAGCGTGACCGAAGCGTTTTGCGGGAGCTGCACGCGCGCGCGCCTCTCGACCGATGGCGGCATCTACACCTGCCTGTTTGCGCAAACGGGCTACGACATCAAAACCTTGTTGCGCGGCGGTCAAACTGACGAGACGATTCGCGCGGCGCTGGCGGGCATCTGGCAGCAGCGGCGGGACAATTATTCGGAAACACGCACGGCTGCCACGGCGCGGGAGAAGAAGGTGGAGATGAGTTTTATTGGCGGGTAGAATTTCTTGCGTTTTACAGGAGAACACCATGAGTACATCAGCCCTGCATGAAATTGAAAACAAGGCTCTCACGCTCACCGAGGGTGATCGCGCAACATTGGCTTTGCATCTCATTGAGAGCCTGGACACGGCCGTGGAAGCAGAGGTTGAGGCAGCGTGGTTGATTGAAGCCGAACGACGCTACCAGGATTACAAACAAGGATCCGTCAAGGCCGTTGATGCGGACGAGGCAATTGCGCGGGTGCGTCAGTCACTGGGATGAAGAACACAATGCCGGATCAGCAGCCCGTCAAAAATGTCCGCGCGTATGATCTGGCGCTGAAACTGCATTTGGGCAAAACGGCGACTGTGAATTTGCCGAATGGCACGGACAATCCATCGATGACACTCAACATCAAGGTGGATGCGGTTGGGGAAAATTGATTGGTGCCCTGATGTCGAATGCGGCGGCGTTCGTTGCCTCGCATCGTCACTTCCTCGTTGCCCCAGCCGATGGGATTCCTCACGTAAAGCCGTTCGGAATGACAACTTGGATATGCACGCACTGACGGGCATTTTCGGGCATTTTTGCCTGAAAACGCGCTCTGCAATTGGACTTTGGCAAACATGAAAACCCTCATCGCCCTGCTGCTGCTGATCGCCCCATGGATCATTTTTCTCATCGCCGCGCAGGTCATGGGCGGCACCAGCACCTTTGTGCTGTTGCTGACACTGATGGTGTCGGCCTACGGCTTCATGCTGCTCATCGGCGGCCGGAAAAATAAACCATGACACGTCCCGAACTCTCCAACGCCGCCCGCCCCTCCACTTTCACTGTTGATGCCATCGACGAACACGGTGTCACCCAACCTACCCCGATTGCCGGCGAACACCCGCTCACCATCTATGTGGACAAGCGCGAAATCCTCACCATCATGACCCTCGGCGCCGCACCAGAGGCACTGGTGATTGGTTATTTGCGCAACCAGCGGTTGTTGCCGTCGATCGAGGAAATTGTTTCGGTGCAGGTCGATTGGGAAGTCAACGCCTGCTCGGTCACCACCCGCTTTGGCCTGAAAAACCTCGACGCAAAAATGGCCAAGCGCACCAAGACCACCGGCTGCGGCGAGGGCACGGTGTTCGGCGATTTGATGGAGGAGATCGACACCATTCAATTGCGCACCGACGTGTCGCTGACACAGGAAACACTGTTCGCCATGCTCAACAATGTGCGCATCCACGAATCCATCTACAAACAAGCGGGCGCGGTGCACGGCTGCGCGCTGGCGAGCAATATTGATGGCCGCATTCTCACCTTCGTCGAGGATGTCGGCCGCCACAACGCGGTTGATGCCATCGCCGGTTGGATGTGGCTCGAAGATGTGGATGGCGGCGACAAGATTTTCTACACCACCGGGCGCCTCACTTCCGAGATGGTCATCAAGGCCGCGCAAATGCGCATCCCGTTTTTGGTGTCGCGCTCGGGGCTGACCCAGATGGGTTATGAAATCGCCCAACAGGTCGGCATCACGCTCATCGGCCGCGCGGTGAACAAACATTATTTGTTGTTTGCCGGGCATCAGCGGTTCAGCCAATGAAACAAAAAATCACCGGCCTCATCCTGGCCGGCGGGCGCGGCTCGCGCATGGGCGAAGTGGACAAGGGTTTGCAGGTTTTTCGCAATCAACCCATGATTGCGCATGTGATCGCGCGCCTCGGCCCGCAGGTTGACCACATCATCATCAACGCCAACCGCAACATCGACACCTACCAAACATTCGGCCACCGTGTGTTGGCCGACGCCATCGATGGCTTTGCCGGCCCCCTGGCCGGGCTGCACATCGGCATGGCGCACGCCACCACGCCGTTGATCGCCACCGCGCCATGTGACTCGCCATTCTTGCCGCTGGATCTGGTGGCGCGCCTGCACACCGCACTGGAAAATGCGTCCGCCGATCTGGCGGTGGCCAAGACATTCGAGCAGCCGCATCCGGTGTTCTGTCTCACCAAAACCGCGCTGGAGCCGCACCTGCGCGCCTTTCTCGAAAGCGGCCAACGCAAGATCGACAAGTGGTACGCCAGCCTCAAGGTCGTCGAGGTTGCGTTTGACGACCAGGAGTCAGCGTTTGCCAATATCAATACGTTGGATGAATTGAAATCGCTCGAGTCACCGCGCTGATTTCCGTGCGGTTACAATTATCCGAACATCACCTACCCCACTAACCCATTCCCATGACCACGCTCACCATCACCCAAGCCTCCTGCGCCGACGATTACGATCCGAATTCCATGCCGGTGGACAAGGCGCGCGCGTTTATCCACACGTTTTTGACGCCCATCGCAGGCGTGGCGCGGGTGCCGATTCGCTCAGCATTGGGACGGGTGCTGGCCATGGACATCATCTCACCGGTGAATGTGCCCGCGCACCGCAATTCGGCCATGGACGGCTGGGCGCTGCGGTTTGCCGATCTCGGTGCAAGTGACACCACCCTCACCGAAGTCGGCGCGAGTTTTGCCGGCAAGCCCTATGTCGGCACGCTTGGCAATAACCAATGTGTGCGCATTTTCACCGGCGGCGTGGTGCCACCTGAGTGCGACACCGTCATCATGCAAGAACGCGCCACTGCATCCGCAAAAACCATCACCTTCGCGGCTGGTGCCAAACGCGGTCAGAACGTGCGCGAGGCCGGCGAGGATTTGCGTCAAGGCGCGGTGGCACTGGCACGCGGACGCATCGTACGGCCAGCCGAATTGGGCTTGATGGCATCCCTTGGCATTGGGGAAATATCTGTACACCGCCCCTTGCGCGTGGCCTATTTTTCCACGGGGGATGAATTGGTTTCCATCGGCAACGCGCTGGCCGAGGGTGAAATTTACGACTCCAACCGCTACACCCTGCACGGCATGCTGCAACGCATGGGC
>JANPNJ010000143.1:0-1746 GCA_031427395.1 Burkholderiales bacterium | reverse complement strand
CAGTTGTTTGGCCGCAGCGGTATCAAGTGGGAAATGCCAGCCGATCGATTTGTGACAGGATTCACAGGCGTCGTTTTTGACTTGCACAAACGGCGTCTGATGACAGCGACTGCAATCACGACCAAAACTGGCGTGGCCACTATCGAGCGGGCCGGGATCCCACGCGGCATCCGCGGTAACTTTGGCGGGCATTTTGTCGTCGGCCATATGGACGTCCGCGTTGAGGGCATGCCAGACCGGCCAGAGCAAAAACCCAAGGGTGATCGCACCCGCCAGCAGCCATGACATCCGGCGTTTGGACAGCCAGGTCGAACTGAGCCCGGCGGCGGCAATTTTTTGCGCTTGTATGGTTGCATTCGTGTGATTGGCCAATGGTTCGGTCAATTCCAACGACAGGGCCACATCCACCTCCGCTGGCGTGGGCAATACGCACAAGGTGTAAGGGCCGAGCTTGATGTGCAGTCCGGATTTGAGCAAGGCCGCGCGTTCGGCACGGCCGTCAATCACCATCGCCCCTTGCATCGCGTCAATGGTAAATCGCTCCGCCGAACTCCGTTGAATAATGGCGTGATGCAAGGCCACGCGCGGGTCTGGCAGATGCAGTTTGCAATCACTGCCGCGCCCGATCGGAATGGACTCGGTGACAAACACTTCGTCGGTGCGGGCAACCTGCCCTTGTTTATTGCGGGTCAGACGGGCGAGAAGAAGTTTCATGTCCGCATGGTCTTACCAGTAAAAAAATACGGCGACAATGTGGGCAATCATGGCCGCCAATAAACAAAATGACAGTGGCACATGCACATACAGCCACGCCTGCATCATCGCCCGAAAGCGCACGTCACGGCGGGCACGGGCGACCGCTTTCTGTTTGCGCAACATCACGCCGTACAGGGCGTGCAGGGTCTGCGCCTGCTCATTGCTTAAATTCTTTTTGTTGTTCTGGTCTTCCAGTATGGGTATGGCTTTGTTGGTCGGGCAATCGGGGTGCGCAAAGCGCAATTGGTTGCGCACACCACCGCCGATAAGCGTGTGGTGGACACTCTGCTGCACCGCCTGATTCAGCTTGTCCGGCATGGTCATGGCAAGTCGCTGCGCTTCTTTGTCCAGATCGCCAATTCTCAACAACACCGCGTCAAGGGATTCATCACCAAGGTTGTCGGTCTGCATGGATGGAAGGCGCAGGTAGGCGTACACACCAAAAAAACCAGAAGCGATGACCACCAGCAATAACACGTACGCCAGGGTATGGATGTTCCAGCCGACCTGAAACGCGGCGTGCAAGGTGGTGACGATGATCAAGGTCGCACCCAGGTAAACGTGCGCCGACAGCCAGCCTTGCAAAGATGTTTTTGCGGCGGTGTATTGACGCTTGCGAACGCCGATCCACATCAACCAAACAACGGCGGCGGCGGCGGCAATGCCGAGTGCATAACCGACCGGTGTGCCGCCGTATTTGCCCACCGGTGCCGACTGAAAAACATAGGCGGCAATGGAGACGACGACCACCAGCAGCGCAATTTTTAAATAACGGTAGTGCCGATATTCCAGAATTGTCTGATGCGGCATTGGGTTTTTTGGCACAGCCAGCGCAAACCATTCGCCGACTGTATTACCTGTCCTTGGCAAAGCCGATGGGATGATCCAGACGGCATTAACGGGTGGTGATTAAATGCGGCGTGTCAACGCCAAATTTGTGCTGGGCGAAACAATGGCGGCAATTTCGATTAAGACATGAAAATTTGCGCC
>JANPNJ010000142.1:0-4282 GCA_031427395.1 Burkholderiales bacterium | reverse complement strand
GCGCCGAGCATGGCTTGATTGATGAACGGGCCTTCGAGATGCACCCCCAGCACCCGCGCGGCATTGGGTTGCCGGGTGGCGCAGGCACCATGAAGGGCGGCGAAGGCGTGCGCCAGATCCGCCGCCGGCGCGGTCATGGTGGTGGCCAGCATCGACGTGGTGCCATGCCGCGCGTGGATGGCGGCAATGGCCGCCACCGCGTCATCGCCTTCCATGATGTCGCGGCCGGCACCGCCGTGGACATGGGTGTCTACAAAGCCCGGCAGGATGATTGGCGTGCGCGCGTCGCGCAACGCGCCAATGTCGATGGCCTGCCCCTGAAGCGCACGCACGCGGCCATCCGCCCAATCGATGCTGCCCGCGACAAACCCCTGTGGCGTGAGGATATGGCCCTTCAATTGCCGCACATCACTCACGTTTCATCTCGGTGATGAAGTCGTAATAATCATTGCGGCAGTACGAGTGGGTCAGCTCCACCGGCTCGCCGGATGCCAAAAATCCAAGCCGTGTGATGAACAGCAAGGCTTGCCCCTCGGCGATGCCAAGATGTTCGGCGATTTTGCCATGGGCGTTGAGCGCGCGGATCTGCTGGCGCGCGCGCACCGGTGCCTTGTGCATGGCTTCGAGATACTGGTACAGAGAATTTTCAATTTCAGCAGGCTTGCCGACAATGGCGGCGGGCAGCACGCTCACCTCATAGGCCATCACCACATCATCGGCCAGCCGCAGGCGCTCCAGCCTGGCAACACGGGCGGTGCTGGTGAGACCCAGGCTCAGTTGTTCCTCCGTCGTGGCGGGTGTCACCGCACGCTTGAGCCAGCGCGAGGTCGGATGGTAACCGCGCCGCGACAACTCCTCGGAAAAACTCGACAGCCGCGACATCGGCTGCTCAAAACGCGGCGCGATGTAATTGCCAGAGCCTTGTCTTCGCACCACCAGACCTTGATCGACCAATTGGTCGATGGCCTTGCGGGCAGTGACGCGTGACACGCCAAGGGATTCGGACAACAGCCGCTCGGAGGGCAGCGCCTCCTCCACCTGGTATTGGCCTTCGCGTATCGCCTGCGCCAGTTTGCGGGCAAGCTGCACATACAATGGCGAGCTGTCGCGGGCATCAAATTTGAAAGGTTTGAAGGTAGCCATCGTGCCGTTTAGAATGTTCAGACAAAAAATTGCGCGGTTGCCTCGTGGTTGCCTCGTGGTTGCCTATTGAGGAGTTGCGCCTGCCACCACTAATAATACCAATTTAATACCAACCTTGGCATGAATCCGCTATATTTCCGACCACAGATTGGGAGATTCCATGATTGTTCGTGCGCTGATTTTATTGCTGTCCGCTGTCATCACCGCCAGCATCGCGGTTTCGGCCGAGGCCAAAACATTCCGCTGGGCATCGAAGGGGGACGCCACCACCCAGGATCCGCACGGCCAGGACGAAAGTTTCACCAAATCAATCAACGCGCTGGTGTATGAACGGCTGGTGCAGCCGGGACGTGACATGGTGCCGACAGCGTGGCTCGCCACCTCGTGGAAAGTCATCAGCCCGACAGTGCGGGTGATGATGTTGCGGCCCGGTGTGAAATTCCACGACGGCTCCATCTTGAGTGCCGACGACGTGGTATTTTCATTTGAGCGCGCCGGCAAATCAAAGCAATTCAAAACCTACACCACCACGGCGGGCAGCGCCCGCAAGATCGACGATCTCACGGTCGAATTCACCTCCGCACAGCCCAACCCCTCGGCGCTCGCCTCCATTGCGGAAGTGCCAATCATGAGCAAAAAATGGGCGGAGAAAAACAACGCAACCAACCCGCAAGATTTCACCGCCAAGGATGCCCCCTACGCGTCGCGCCACGCCATGGGCACCGGGCCGTATCGGCTGGTGTCGTTTGCGCCGGGCATCAAAACCGTGCATAAAAAAAATCCCGATTGGTGGGGCATCAAGGCCGGGCGCATGGAAGGCAATATTGAGACCATCGAATACCGGCCCATCATCAGTGATGCCACGCGCATGGCTGCCATCATCTCAGGTGAAATTGATTTTGTGCCCGATCCCGCCCTGCAAGACATTGCCCGCCTGAAAACCAACCGCGACCTGAAAATCTGGGAGGGCGACGAGGCGCGCATCATTTCCATCGCCCTCGACCAGGCGCGGGACGAATTGCTGTTTGCCGATGTCAAAGGCAAAAATCCGTTCAAGGACCGCCGTGTACGCCAAGCGCTGTACCAGGCCATCGACATCCACGCCATCCGCACACAAATCATGCGCGGGCTGGCCACACCCACCGCCATCGCCACGCCGAACCCCAAGGTCGAAGGCATCCCCGCCGCCCTCGACAAACGACTTCCCTACGATGTGGCCGCCGCCGTGCGCCTGCTGACCGAGGCGGGTTATCCAAAGGGCTTTGGCTTTACCTTGCACTGCCCCAATGACCGTTATGTCAACGACGAAAAAATCTGCGTGGCAGTGGCCGGCATGTGGGCGCGCATCGGCCTCCAGGTCAAGGTCGATGCCATGCCCAAAGCGCAATACTTCGCGCGCACGCCGAAAAAGGAATTTTCCGTTTGCATGCAGGGCTGGGGCGACATCACGGGCGACGCCATGTTTACCTTGAAACCCCTGTACCACAGCTTTAACGACAAGGGCGCGGGAGAGACCAATTACGGCAATTTCAAAAACGCCGAAGTGGATGATCTGATTGGCCGCGCCGACCGTGAGATGGATGCGAAAAAACGCCAGACACTCATCAACCAGGCGGTGGAGACCATCCAGCGGGAAGTGCTGGTGATTCCGCTGCACCGCCAGGTGATTCCCTGGGTGAGCCGCGCCAATGTGACACTGGTGCACCGCACCGACAACAAATTCGCGCCGTTGTGGATTCGGGTTAAATAGCACCGTGCCGAATGTATGGAAGATATCAACCGCCGATGAACGCCGATAAAAGCGCGCCGATTGTTTTGTTTTTATCGGCGTCCATCGGCGTTAAATTTGCCATTCGCTAAAAGTTTTCCCCTCACATAGAAAGCAACGCAACATGGCCATGACATATCTTTGGGTGGGATTTTTTGTGGTCGGGTTTTTGGCGGCGCTGGCGCAGTGGCTGTTTCTTGGCGACACCGAGGTTTTCAAAAAAATAGTTGACGGCACATTTGACGCGGCACGCGTCGGTGTGATGGACATTGCCCTGCCGCTGGCGGGCGTGATGACGCTGTGGCTGGGCATCCTCAACGTAGGTGAAAAAGCCGGCTTCATTGAAGTGATCGCCAGAATAATCTCGCCGTTTTTCTCGCGCATTTTCCCCGGCGTGCCCAAAGACCATCCCGCCACCGGGCATGTGGTGATGAATTTTTCCGCCAATTTCCTGGGGCTCGACAACGCCGCCACGCCGTTTGGCCTCAAGGCCATGGAAAGCCTGCATACCCTGAACCCGAACAAAGACGAGGCGAGTGACGCGCAGATCATGTTTCTGGTGTTGCTGACCGCCGGGCTCACCCTCATCCCGATTACGGTGATGGCACAACGCGCCATTTTGGGCGCGTCCAATCCGGCGGATATTTTCATCCCCACCCTGATTGCCACCTTTGCAGGCACCTTTGTGGCTTTCATGGCGGTGGCGATCAAACAGCGCATCAATATTTTTGATCGCGTCATCCTCGCCTGGCTGGGCGGCATGACACTGTTTGTGGTGGGCATCGTCTGGACATTCAGCAATTTTCTGACGCGCGAGGAAATCCAAACCGTGTCCAAGGTGGCGGGCAATTTTATTTTGCTCGGCATCATTGTGTTGTTTCTGCTCGGCGGACTCAGAAAAAAAATCAATGTCTATGAGGCGTTCATCGAGGGGGCGAAGGGCGGCATCCATACTTCCATCATGATTATTCCGTATCTGGTCGGGATGCTGGTGGCCATCAGTGTGCTCAGGAATTCCGGCGTGCTGGGCTTCATTGTCAGCGGCTTTGTCTGGGTGTTCACGCAGCTTGGCTTCAACACCGATTTCACGCCGGGGCTGCCGACCGCGCTGATGAAGTCTGTCAGCGGCAGCGGCGCGCGCGCGATGATGATCGACGCGATGAAAACATACGGGGTGGATTCATTTGTCGGCCGGCTGGTGAGCATCCTGCAGGGCTCCTCCGACACCACGCTCTACATCATCGCGCTCTATTTCGGCTCGGTCGGCATCACCAAAATCCGCTATGCGCTGTGGTTTGGCTTGCTTGCTGATCTGGCCGGGGTGATCGCGGCGATCTGGGTGGCGTATTTGTTTTTTCATTGAGCGTCGGA
>JANPNJ010000141.1:0-1869 GCA_031427395.1 Burkholderiales bacterium | reverse complement strand
GGCGCTGATCCACAGCCAGCGCAGCCAGGCAAATTTTCCGTTGGCAGGTGTTGAGTGTGTCGTGTTATGCATATTTACGCTTCTCACCGGGGCCAGCCAGATTGGTCACGCAGCGCCCGCAAATGGTCGGGTGTTGTGCATTCGAGCCAATGTCATCGCAATAGTGCCAGCAACGCTCACATTTTTGTTTGCTGCTGGCGGTGACGATGATTTTTCGCGCCGCCAAATCCGCGACGATTTCCACCTGCGCAACCGAGGTGATCAACACAAAACGCAATTCGTCGTCCAATGACAGCAACAAATCGGCCTCTGTTTGCGGCAGGCGCAGCACAACATCCGCCTGCAACGAAGAGCCCACCTGCCCGGCGGTGCGCGCATCCTCGATGCATTTTTGCACCTCGGCACGCAGCACGCGCCGCGCCGTCCAGTCTGCCATCAGCCGCTCCCCGTCAGCCACCGCCGGCGCGTTGTAAAAACCATGCAAAAACACACTGTCGTCCCCGCCCTTGTCCAGCACCGCCCAGATTTCCTCCGCCGTGAACGACAATACCGGCGCGATCAATCGTGTGAGCGTTTGCAGAATATGGTGCAACGCGGTTTGTGCCGAGCGCCGCGCGCGGCCGGTGGTGGCGGTGGTGTAGAGGCGGTCTTTGATGACATCCAGATAAAACCCGCCAAGATCGGCCGAGCAAAAATTTTGTATGTCCTGCAAGGCGGGCTGGAAAGCATAGAGGTCGTATTGCGCACGCACTGATTGTTGCAGCTTGGCCGCCAGCGCCATCGCGTATTGATCCAGCTCGACCATGTCATCAACCGCCACCGCATCTTTGGCAAAATCAAAGTCAGATGTGTTCGCCAATAAAAAACGCAGGGTGTTGCGAATGCGCCGGTAGCTTTCCACCACGCGTTTCAAAATTTCGTCGGAGATGGACAGCTCACCCGAATAATCGGTGGCACCGACCCACAACCGCAGAATTTCTGCGCCGAGGGTGTCGGAGATTTTTTGCGGCGCAACCGTGTTGCCGACCGACTTGGACATTTTTTTGCCCTGTCCGTCGACCGCAAATCCATGCGTCAGCAAATTTTTATACGGCGCGCGGCCATTCACCGCGCAACTGACCAAAAGCGACGAATGAAACCAGCCGCGATGCTGGTCCGAGCCTTCGAGATACATGTCGGCCTGCGCCGGTTTGCCGTCGGTCATGGGCTGTTGCAGTGATGCTGTGGTCGCCATCACGGTGTTGAAAGTCGCCCCAGAATCAAGCCAGACATCCAGTGTGTCGCTGGATTTTTCATACCAGGCGGCGTCACTGCCAAGCATTTCTTCCGCAGTGATGCGCTGCCAGACTTCGATGCCCTCCGCTTCAACCCTCGCAGCGATTTCCGCCAACAATTCGAGGGTGCGCGGATGCAGTTGCCCGGTCTCGCGGTGCAGGAAAAATGGAATCGGTGTGCCCCATTTGCGCTGGCGCGAAATGCACCAGTCGGGACGGTTGGCGATCATGCCGTGCAGGCGCGCCTGGCCCCAGTCGGGATAAAAATGCGTGGCGTTGATGGCTTCCAGCGCCAGTTGTCGCAGGGATTTTGCATCGCCAGTTCCCACCAAATCCATGCCAACAAACCACTGCGAGGTGGCGCGGAACACGGTCGGTGATTTGTGCCGCCAGCAGTGAGGATACGAATGTTTGAAATGGGTGGTGTGAAACAGCGCGCCGGCGGCGTCGATGACCTTGACAATTTCCGGCTGGGCTTTCCAGATGTTGAGTCCGCCAAACAGCGGCAGGGTGGAGGCGTATTGGCCGTTGCCCATGACCGGATTGAGAATGTCCTCGTTGGTCATGCCGTATTTTTTGCAGATGGCGAAGTCGT
>JANPNJ010000140.1:0-1600 GCA_031427395.1 Burkholderiales bacterium | reverse complement strand
GGCTTGCCGATTTGCCAGGGCTACGGGCTGTCCGAGGCTTCGCCGCTTTTGACGGTCAACCGCATTGAAAAAAATGACCCGGCGACCATTGGCATGGCGGTGCCGGGTGTGGAATTGCGCGTGGGCGAAAATGGCCTGTTGTTTGCGCGTGGCGCCAACATCATGCTGGGCTACTGGAACAATATTGAAGCGACCCGCGCGGTGTTGTCCGATGATGGCTGGCTGAACACGGGCGATCAAGTAAAGATCGACGAGCATGGTGTGGTCACCATCACCGGGCGGCTGAAAGAAATCATTGTGCTGGGCAACGGCGAAAAAATCCCGCCAGGCGACATGGAGCGGGCGATCCAGCTAGACCCTTTGTTCGAGCAGGTGCTGATTGTCGGCGAGGCCAAGGCATTTTTGTCCGCGCTGGTGGTGCTGAATGATGAAGTGTGGGCGCGGGAGGCCGGTCCTGGCACCGCTGACGCGCCTGAAAAAATTCTGCTGCGGCGCATCGCGCAACAAATCAAAAATTTTCCCGGCTACGCACAAGTGCGCAAAATAACCGTGGCCAAGGAAAAATGGACCATCGACAATGGGTTGATGACCCCCACCATGAAACTCAGGCGCAATGTGGTTTTGCAAAAATACACCGATGCCATCAACGACATGTACAAGGGACACACAGCATGAGCCACACCACAGCAAAGGGCGAAATAGTCAAATTGCCCGAAAACCAAATGCCGACCATGCGTGTCATTCCGATGCCCGCCGACACCAATGCCAATGGCACCATATTCGGCGGTTGGGTGATGGCGCAGGTCGATCTGGCCGGCAGTGTGCCTGCCGCGCTGCGGGCGATGGGGCGCGTGTCCACGGTCGCGGTCAATTCATTTGTGTTCAAGGAGCCGGTGTTTGTCGGCGATTTGGTGAGTTTTTACGCCAACGTCATCAAGACCGGCCGCACCTCGATTACCATTGATGTCGTGGTGTATGCGCAACGCAGCCGGTTCAGCAGCGAAGTCGTCAAAGTCACCGAGGCGCAGTTGACCTATGTGGCTATTGATGACAACGGCAGGCCGAGGGTGTTGCCGCAGATGAGCGCGGATGCGCACAGATAAACTCAACAGGGAATCAATTGTAAAAGTCCATGTCAGTAGCGCGGTTCCAGATGTTTATGCTTGAAAGCGCGCGCCCATAAACGACTTTGTCATTTTCATCCACGTTGATTAGTGTTCATCGGCGGTTCCAAACATTTTCAAGCCAGTTACCAGGAGTAAAGCATGAGCCATATTCCCCATTTCCATATCCGCAAAGTTGCCGTGCTGGGTGCCGGTGTCATGGGCGCACAAATCGCGGCGCATCTGACTAACGCCAATGTGCAAACCATTTTGTTTGACCTTGCGGCCAAAGACGGCGCGAAGAACGCTGTGGTCACCAAGGCCATCGACGGCATGCTGAAACTCTCGCCCGATCCGTTTGCGGTCAAGGGGCGCGCCGCGCAGATCACCGCAGCCAACTATGACGAACATCTGCCGATGCTGGGCGATTGTGATCTGGTCATCGAGGCTATCTCCGAGCGCATGGACTGGAAAAAATCACTGTACGAAAAAGTGGC
>JANPNJ010000139.1:0-3205 GCA_031427395.1 Burkholderiales bacterium | reverse complement strand
CGAACATCCACTCGCCAAAGCCGTGGTGGATGCCGCCAAGCTGGAGCAGGTGGATTTTTCACCGGCAGATAACATCCGCGCACTCGCCGGGCGCGGCATCACCGCCACCCTCAATGACCAAACCATATTGCTCGGCAGCGCGCGGCTCATGACTGAGGACGGCATCGACATCGCGCCCATGCACAGCCGCGCCGAGCCGTATGAAACCGAAGGCCGCACCATCGCCTGGATGGCGCGCGCCGGCCACCTCGTGGGTTTTTTCGCCTTTGGCGACAACGTGAAACCAACCGCGCGCGCGGCCATCGACGCGCTGAAGCAGATGAACATTAAAACCGTGCTCATCAGTGGCGACAATTTGCCTGCCGCCGAAAAAATCGCGCGCGAGGTTGGCATCGATGTCATCCACGCCAATGTTTTGCCGCAAGCCAAGGCGGCGGTGATCCAGCAACTGCGGGAAAGTGGTGAAGTGGTGGCAATGGTCGGCGACGGCATCAACGACGCTCCGGCGCTCGCCGCCGCCGATGTCGGCATCGCCATGTCCGGCGGCACCGACATGGCCAAGGAAACCGCCGGCATCACCCTCATGCGCGGCGACACCACACTGGTGGCGCGCGCCATCGACATCTCCCGCCGCACCACCCGCAAAATCCACCAGAACCTGTTCTGGGCGTTTTGCTACAACGTCATCGGCATCCCGCTTGCTGCCTTTGGATTGTTGAGCCCGGTGATTGCCGGTGCGGCCATGGCGCTGTCGAGCGTGAGTGTGATTTTGAATGCGTTGCTGTTGCGGCGGTGAAAATTGCCCGTGGATGCCTCATGGGATAATGCCGCATGTTCATCGACTCCCACTGCCATCTTGATTTTGCCGAGCTGCAAGCCGACGCCGACCATGTTTTTGCGTTGATGCGTGAAAACCATGTCAGCCACGCGCTGACCATTTCCACCACACTCAAAACTTTCCCCGAGGTGCTGCGCGTGGCCGAATC
This sequence comes from Burkholderiales bacterium, assembly GCA_031427395.1. Lineage (GTDB taxonomy): Bacteria > Pseudomonadota > Gammaproteobacteria > Burkholderiales > Usitatibacteraceae > UKL13-2. The sequence continues at coordinate 2,219 of JANPNJ010000139.1, read as the reverse complement.
GCGCCCCAATCTATGGTGCAGCGCGGGAGTACATCCTGATGAACAGGTCGATGACCACGAGCCGACAGTGGACGAATTGCTGCGCATGGCCGATCACCCCAAGGTGGTGGCCATCGGCGAAACCGGGCTGGATTATTTCCGTCTGCAGGAGCCGCTCGATTGGCAGCGGGAACGCTTCCGCACCCACATCCGCGCCGCCAACATTTGTAAAAAACCATTGGTCATCCACACCCGCAATGCCTCCGCCGACACCCTCAAAATCATGGCCGAGGAAAACGCCGGCGAGGCGGGTGGCGTGATGCATTGTTTCACCGAGAGCCAGCAGGTGGCCGATGCCGCCATTGACATGGGTTTTTATATTTCCATGTCTGGCATCGTCACTTTCAAAAGTGCGAGAGATCTGCAGGCCGTCGCCAAAACCATCCCGCTTGATCGCCTGTTGATCGAGACCGATTCGCCGTACCTGGCCCCCACCCCGCATCGCGGCAAAATGAACCAGCCGGGCTATGTGAAACACGTCGCCGAATTCATCGCGGAATTGCGCGGGGTGTCGGTTGCGGAAATAGCGGGGGCGACGACGGCGAATTTTTATCGGTTGTTTGCCGGGGCGGTAAGCAGGTAGTCGCAAGAGCGCTTGTTTTTGATCTTCCCCGGCGAAGGCCGGGGCCCAGGTTGATTTTCACCGCTGTGAACATGCGAGGCTACCCGACGCCAACCATCTCACGCGCACATCTATGTTTTGCCCCACGCCTCCGGTAACATCACGCCTTGCCATTAAAAACAAGGGGCGGGCATCATGTCGGAAATCATGCGCAGTTTGATCGGGGTGGCACTGCTGATTTTCATCGGCTGGTTGTTTTCCATGCAGCGCAAGGGTGTCAATTGGCGCATCGTGTTGTCGGCGTTGCTGCTGCAAATGGGCATCGGTGCCTTGGTGTTGTTTTCGGACACCGGCAGCAGCGCGCTCAGGGCGGTGGCCGAGACGGTGACGAGTGTTCTCAAGTTCGGCAACGCCGGCACCGAATTTTTGTTCGGCGGGCTGGTCAGCAACAAGATGTTCGAGGTGTTTGGCGGCACCGGATTTATTTTTGCCTTCCGGGTGTTGCCGACCATCATCTATGTCACGGCCTTGATCGCGGTGCTGTATTACCTGGGCGTGATGCGCTGGATCATCACCATCATCGGCACGGCGCTGCAAAAATTGTTGGGCGTTTCCAAGATCGAATCATTTTGCGCGGTGACCACCATTTTTCTCGGTCAAAACGAAATGGGCGCGGCGGTGAAACCGTTTGTCGGCCAGCTCAAGGGCCCGACCATTTTTGTCATCATGACTTCCGGCATGGCGAGTGTGGCGGGGGCGGCGCTGGCGGGTTATGCGGGGCTCGGCGTGAAGATGGAGTATTTGATCGCGGCTTCGTTCATGGCCATTCCCGGCGGCTTGTTGTTTGGCAAGCTGTTGTGCCCGTCGAATGAAGTCGAGGACATTCGTTTTGACAACATCCAGTTTGAAGAAAAAAAACCCGCCAACGTGATCGAAGCGGCCGCCAGTGGTGCCACACTCGGTTTGCACATCGCACTCGCCGTGGGCGCGATGCTGATCGCCTTCATCGGCTTGATCGCGTTGCTCAACGGCATGGTCGGTGGCGTGGCGGGCTGGATGGGGTATCCCGGCAACAATATGGAAACGCTGCTTGGCAAGGCGTTCGCCCCGCTGGCCTACATGCTCGGTGTGTCGTGGGAACACGCGGCCTTTGCCGGCAACCTGATCGGGCAAAAAATGATCCTCAACGAATTTGTCGCCTACGTCGGGCTGGCACCGTATTTGCAGGAGCCCGCCAAGGTGGTCGCGGCCGGCCTCACGGTGATTGACGCGCGCACCCTGGCGATACTTTCGTTTGCGCTGTGTGGCTTCGCCAACATCGCCTCGATTGCCATTCTTGCCGGTGCGTTTGGTGGTGTCGCGCCGCATCTGCGCGGGCTGGTGGCGCAATACGGCCTGCGTGTGGTGGTGGCGGCAACCCTGTCGAATCTGATGAGCGCGACCATTGCGGGGATTTTTCTTTCGGCGCGGGGTTGATGGCGGTTAATACTTTTCCAAAATTTTCCAAATACCCCAAACCATGCTCACCCAGGAAATCATCCGCAAAAAGCGTGACCGCCATGCACTCACGGCGGATGAGATCGGCGCATTCATCCGCGGTGTCACTGACAATAGTGTC
>JANPNJ010000138.1:0-5264 GCA_031427395.1 Burkholderiales bacterium | reverse complement strand
GGCCGTATTCGCCGTTGGCACTGCCGGGTGTGCGTGCCATGCGCAGCCAGTCGGCGGAAATGATCTGCCGCTCCTTCCATTTGCCGTTGTGCAGCATCAGGTAGCCGAAGCGCGCCATGTCCCAGGCGTTGATGAACATGCCCCCGCCCCAGTGCCCGCCGCCGGACACCGACTGCATGTGTTGGCCATCGAGTTGGATCCATGAATTGTCATAGCCGTGCCAGCGCCAGGTACTGGAGGCACCGATCGGCTCCATGATTTGTGTGCGCAAAATTTCCGGCAGTGGCCGCCGCCAGACGTGCAACGCGGCGAGCGCCAGCACGTTGATGCGCACATCGTTGTATTTGAAGCGGCTGCCCGGCGCATGCATGACCCGGTTCGGCCAGTCTTCCATCTTGCCTTCGGGCCGATCCGCCCAGTCGGGCTTGCCCCACAGCGTGCCCTGCCAGTCGCTGGTCTGGCGCAGCAGATGATCCCAGGTGATGGGTTGGTTGTGCGTTGACGCAAACAATTCCACATCGCGCGGCATGGTGGTGCCAACCCGGTCTTGCACATCGCGGATCAGCCCCTGCTGCCAGGCGAGGCCCACGGTGGCGGTGAGGAATGTCTTGGCCACACTGTGTGTCATGTCCACGCTGGCAGTGTCGCCCCATTCGGCCACCACATAGCCGCGCCGCACAATCAAACCATTGATGGCCGCGCGCGGCTTGGTCGGACCGATCAGGCCGCCAAAATGTGGCTCTGCCGCGCCAAAGGTGCGGGTCAATGCCAGCGCCTGGTCTTTGGGTGCGGGGTTGTCCTTGGTTTGCACAAACCGCACCGCCTCATTGAGCAAGGCCGCGTCCATGCCGACATCCTGCGGCGCGCGCTTTTGCCAATCAAAGCGTTCGGGAAAATACTGCGCCGATACCACACAAGGCAGCGCAATCAACAGCAGCCACAACCATGCCTGTCGCATCATGTCAAACCCCATTTGAAAAATTCCCCGCTCATGCGAGTTGATCCACCTTGGCCTGGAAGCCGATTGGATTTTGCGCCTCACTCTGGTCGATGATCGCCACCACAACACTCGTCGGAATTTGCACAGTCCAGATATGGCCGGGATCGGACAACTGCGTCAGCCGCAGCCGCACAAAGGGCTCGATGACATCGACCGACGAGCAGAACGCGCACAACAGCGTCGGCTGCGGCGCGTTGGGGACGGTCTGCAAATAACCTTCCAGCAATTGATGGTACGCGGCATCCATGGTTGACCTGAAAACCACACAAAACGATCCGTCGCTCATTTGACCCTCCTGAATAAAAGCCGGCTGATGCCGCATCAAACATATATTGTGCCGCAATGGCGCAAAACGCACGTTTGCGGAAAACTGTCCTGGCCGCAGGCTTTCATTCTCTCAAGAAATGCCCGGCCAGACCGATAGTGAATGCAGAATCGCCGTGGATGCCGCGCCTGCAAACAGGCATGGCGTGTTCATCATGGCCACTGTTTTTCTCTCAATTTGCTATCGAGGCTTGGCCACATCATGCTAACCGGTGCCGCCCAAAAACTTGCACCTCCCCCGTTGGTCATGCCGCAGTTTGACCGCTTTGACCTGGAAAAGGTGCTCGGGCGCGGCGCACAGGGCACGGTTTACCTCGCCACCGACAAGCGCCTGCATCGCCGCGTCGCCCTCAAAACCCTGAACGCGGGTGCCGACAGCGAGGCATGCGACCGGCAATTGAGCGAGGCGCGGATGGTGAGCGGGCTGCAACATCCGAATATCGTCATGCTGTTTGATGCCAGCCAGGAAAACAACGGCATCTATCTGGTCTATGAATTTGTCGAAGGCAGCACGCTCGCCAAAATCATCCGCGAACGCGGCATGCTGCTCTTGCCACTGATGATCAAAACCCGCGCCATCGGGCTGATCTACGCCGACTGCCATCAGGACGAAGTCAGCTTTGATGAAGCCGATCTGCGCTTGTTGCGCACGCTGCGCAGCCAGGCGGTGATGGCGATACGGCAACAGGAAAGTGGTTGACTGCCAAGCCCTGAGGCAACGCCTGCCTTAGCCATTCATTCGTTGGCGTCAGTGACGGCGTTGCGCCAGTAGTGTGGCTGCAATTCGGCCAGTCGCTTCGACTGCCACTGGCCGGGCATGCCCGGCACCGCGACAGCCACTTCGACATCGGCTCCCCACAATGCAAGCCGCTCCTGGCAGATGCCGCAAGGGGCGAGAATGAGAAATGGCTTGCCGGGCTCGCTGCGGGAAACACACACCGAAGCAACCACACGAACATCGAGCCGGTTGGCTTCGCAATACGCGCCGGTCTCATGGCACAAACCAGCACCCGCATTCGGCGGATCAAAACAAACGCTGGTCAGAATCTGCCCTGTTTCCGTGCGGATGGCCGCCGCGCCAGCGTATCCCGAAGGGAATCTGGCCAGGGCTTGCTGTATCGCGGCATCAACGAGTGGCTGGTCGAGTGGCATAGGTGGAAAATCGCAATGTTTAGGGCGCACCACTATTTGGCGCGTTGCGCCTGAACGCCGGGTTAGGCCAATACCCCATGTGCGTTAGTGCCCTGCCACGGCTGGATTCGCGCAATGGCCCGTCCTGCCGCATCCTCCGCACACTGCACATCATAATTGCTTTGCAGGTTTAGCCAAAACTGGTTGGAGGTGTTGAAGTACCGTGCCAGCCGCAGCGCGGTATCGGCGGAGATGCCGCGCCTCTCACGCACAATTTCGTCGATGCGCGCGGGTGTCACGTTCAACGCACGCGCCAGCGCATTGCTGGAAAGCCCCAGCGGAATCATAAATTCCTCCCGCAGTTGTTCGCCAGGGTGAATGGGCGATAGTTTTTTGCTCATCTTTCCACTCCTTCAGTGGTAATCCACAATTTCAACGTCTTTCGGGCCTCGCGGTGTCCACACAAAACACACACGAAACTGATCGTTGATGCGAATGCTGTGCTGCCCTTGGCGGCTGCCGCTCAATCAACAATCAAAGGGGTCGTCAAATATTTTCGAAAAATAATTGACGCTGCCCCTATGATTATGCCGCCGTGGACAGCCACCAGCCCGAACCCACACACCAAGCCGTGTTATCAGGGCTCGAATCTCTGCGCAAGGATTTCACGGACTTTATGGATTGTGTTTCCAGCGCAGTAGTTAGCGCCCTTGAGGCAGCCTCGTCCCTCGCACCTATGCAAGGAATGAACGCGACCCTTGAAATGATTGAGGCTGCATAGGCCGAGGTACTGCGACGAGTGACCAAGAGCATGCCGCCGAAGCCCTCGTTCGGAGTGAGTGGAAATATGAGCCGACCTCCCGGGTTCAGGGCGTCGAGCCATGTGCTCAGCGGATGAGTGGCGCCAGCGTTAACGTAGATAACGTCGGCTTTCGGGAGAGTTGCATCTGACGCCGATGCGGCAATGACCTGGACGTTTGCAAGGTGCTGTAGGTTCTTTTGTGCCCGTGCAGCCAAGTCGGCCTCGAGTTCATAGCCAACTACACTCCCCGCTGTGCCGACCAATGCGGTCAGTATTGCTGTGTAGTAGCCGGTGCCCACACCGATGTGAACCACAGACTCGCCTGCGGTGGGAGCGCAGGCAGCTAGACACCGAGCGTGCAAGGTAGGCTGCCCGTTATTAATACCTCGATCGATTGCAAGACCAATGAGAACATCTTGGTACAGAAGCCTTGGGTCATCTGACAGCGTTGGAATGTACCCAGATCCGACGAAGATTGGCCAAGGTCCAGCGCCCACGTAGTGTTCACGCTCAGTTGATGCGAAGGCCGAAATGAGACTCACGCTCGATGAGCCCGCACTCTTGACGATGAAGTTCGCGTAGAAGTCGCGATAGTCTTGAATGGGTTTCACAGGAATGATGGAATCTAAGCGGTCAGCGTCATACATTTTCAAAAACAATTGACGCTTACCCCATTGAATACTTAGGATTGCTTAGTCTTGACACTATAAGAGTCTTTGAAATTGCTCACGATTGAAATCGCAGTCACGCAGAATTTTGGCGGGCAGCCCCGGTCCAATGGTTTCACCAGCATGAACTGGCACTACTGTTGAACGACCATCTGGGTGTTGCAAAAAATGATGACTGCCTTTGATGCGAAGTATTTCAAAACCGGCTTTCTTTAATATCGACAAAACTTTCTTGCCAGTCAGACTGGGGAGAATCGTCATGCCGCAATTGAAATGCGTTGCACTCCAACAAAATCGAGCGGCTCTATTACTTCACCCTGAACCTCAAGACAAAGCTCAATGGCCTCGCGGATGCGCTCCATTAAATCATCCAGCGATTTTGCCTGCGTGTGGCAGCCTGGCAGGGCAGGAACCGAGGCTACAAAGTAGCCTGCTGAATCTTTTTCAACAATCACATCGAACTGGTGTGCCATTTCAACCTCCACATTTCGCGTAAAAATTGTACCTCAAAGTGATAAGCGCGTATTGGTTATTTATCAGCGAAAGCACTGGCTCCAGTCTGGCTGGAAATCAAAAGCGTCATTTGTTTTCAAATCAATTGACGCTGACTACTTTGATGACTGAACTACACCGGTGAATTCGTCTTGAGCCAATCATGCAGAGCGGTGTTGACTCCACACAGTCATGCACAACGTAACCTAAAAAATTGCCACACTCACCTACCAACAAGCGTTTTCAGCCATTTATCCCTGAAAATGCCCGCCAATAAACGACTTCTCACTCCGCTGCTTCGGCCAATTGATTGTCGCCCATATAGCTTTCCATCGGCGGGCAGGCACACACCAGGTTGCGGTCACCAAAAACATTGTCCACCCGCGCCACCGTTGCCCAATATTTTTTTTGCCGCAAACCTGGCAGTGGGTAGGCGGCCAGCTCGCGGCTGTAGGGGTGGGTCCATTGGTCGGCGACACACATGGCCATGGTATGCGGCGCGTTTTTTCAGCGGGTTGTCGTCACGATCCATTTTGCCTTGCTCGATGGCGGTGATCTCATGGCGGATCTGGATCATGGCGTCGATGAAACGATCCACTTCCACTTTGGGTTCGGATTCGGTCGGCTCGATCATCAAGGTGCCGGCCACCGGAAAACTCATGGTCGGCGCGTGGAAGCCGTAGTCGATCAGGCGTTTGGCGATGTCTTCGTTGCTGATGCCGGTGGCCTCTTTGATCGGGCGGATGTCGAGGATGCATTCGTGCGCCACCAACCCCTCGTGGCCGGAATACAGCACCGGATAGTGAGGCGCCAGGCGGCGGGCGATGTAGTTGGCGCTGAGGATGGC
>JANPNJ010000137.1:0-2828 GCA_031427395.1 Burkholderiales bacterium | reverse complement strand
GGACACCGCACGCATGATGTTGACTGCAACCAGGCCATTGCCCCCAGCCAGCTCACGGGCGGCGCGCACCTCGCGGTCGAGCGCCAGCAGATTGAGCCGGTTGATGAGTGGCTTGTCGCGGCTTTTGGCGGTTTTTGACATCAAATCCGGATGATGCCGCCGCAAATCCACACTCGACACCGTGCCGACGCCGCCCGCGCGCGCCACCGCGCCGGCCAGCCGGCGGGCGGAAATGCCCACACCCATGCCGCCTTGCACAATCGGCAGCAGCGGCTTTCCCCTGATTTGCAATGACGGGCAGGCAGGGGCGGGATCGCGCGGCGGGGACGAAATCATGGGTCGCGCGCCAGGCCGGCGATGTTGAACCCGCCATCGACATAAGTGATTTCGCCGTTGATGCCGCTGGCCATGTCGCTTGCCAGAAACGCCGCCGTGTTGCCGACCTCATCGATGGTCACGTTGCGCCGCAGCGGCGAATTTTTTTCGACATGCTTGAGCAGTTTGTTGAAATCCCCCACACCCGAGGCCGCCAGTGTCTTGATCGGTCCGGCCGATATGCCGTTAACGCGAATGCCGAGCGGGCCGAGACTGAACGCCAGATAACGAATGCATGCCTCCAGGCTGGCTTTGGCCAACCCCATCACGTTGTAATTGGGCACGGCGCGCACCGCGCCCAGATAAGTCATGGCAACAATGGCGGCGTTGCGTCCTTGCATCAGCGGCAAGCCGCCCTTGGCCAGGGCGGCCAGGCTGTAGGAACTGATGTTGTGGGCGATGTGAAAATTTTCGCGCGAGACGGATGTGTGAAAGTCACCCGCGAGCGCCTCGCGCGGTGCGTGGGCAATGGCGTGGACAATGCCATCCAGGCCGTTCCATGTTTGCCCAAGTTGCGCAAACAGGGCATCGATTTCGGTGTCACGGGCAACATCACAGGGGAATAGCAGCCCGGAGCCAAACTCCCGCGCGAGCTTTTCGACCCGCCCGCGGATGTCCTCGTTCTGGTAGGTGAACGCCAGTTGCGCGCCCTGGCGATGCATTGCCAGGGCCACGCCATAGGCGATGGAGCGGTTGCTCAACAGGCCGGTCACCAGGATTTTCTTGTTTTCCAGCATTTTCATGCATTCACTTTCGTTCAACATCACGCAGTCACGGTCGCAGGAGGGGCGTTGATCCGCAGCCAACTCCCGATTGGCCGCAATTGGCACAACAGTGGTGGCCAATCGACGCTGTCATCGTAAGGTGAATCGGCAATATCGGGTTGATGTGGATCAACCGGCGCATGGTTTGGGACAAGCCGCCATGTGTGGCATCGTGGCGCACCAAGTCGGCGTAATTATCTGCGCCGCAAGCTGCTCCGTTCCATGTTGTCAGCGACGGCGCTGGGCTTCCTGTTCGAGAGCCCGCAAGCGTTCGGCGGCAGCGGCGAGTTCCTCAACCCGCCGATCTTCCATCCGGCGCCGGGCGTTTTCGCGTTCGACGGCGGCACGTGTATCGGAGTTGGAATTGTTCTCGCGCGCAATCTGGTCAACATAACGTCTTTGCCGGTCGGCAATTTGTTGTGCCTGGAGTTGGCGGCCTTCCACTTCGTATTTCGCCGCCATTTCAGCGGCTTGGCGCTGCAAACCTTCGAGGTGCAGTTGTTGCGGGGTTTTGCTGGACACCATGGGTGGCATGCCCACAAATTTTTCAGCCTTCATTTCGCGTTCGCGCAATTCACGCGCTTCTGCCAAACGTGCCTCCTCGGCGGCCAGTCGTTCTGTCGCATCACGTTGCTGCTGCTCTTCGAATTTGATGCGCGCCACATTTGCCGCCGCAGCTTTTTGTTCGCCGGCGATGCGTTCCTGCTCGGCCAGTAGTCGGGCGGCATCACGCTGTTGCATCCAGAAATAGCCACCGCCGGCAACGGCGATGACCACGGCGGCGGCGACCAGTTTGATGCCGAGACCGCCTGAATTTTCTGCTGCCCCGCGTTCGGCCGCCAATTTCCTGTTGTACACATCACGCGAAGTGGTGCGAGAAAGGATCCGGTTCGCTTCCTCAATGGCTGCCAGTTCAGTCTGCTTCGAGTTTTCCGGCATGGCCATATTGGTTTCGATTTCGACAACACGCATCTGGTAGGCACGCTCGATCGTGGCCTCACTGGCGTTTTCGGGCACTTTCAGGACGGTGTAGGCGTTGCGGGTCATGTTTCTATTGTACCTTTGCTGGAAAACATGCAGCGCATGGGGTTGGGCTTGGCATCATAAACCGAGTCAGTAGTGTCCCAACGTTTACAAAGCAAAGCAATTTAATCGAATGATTTAATTGGTGAATTTAGCATTTACGTCTGGTTTCGATTTGAATTGAAAATCAAAATGCGCTGCTTATGAAATCAACAACTTACGAGCAAAATTACAGTCAAAATTCAAACGTTGGGACACTACTGAAACAATAACTTTGTTTTTTCGCCTTTGACCTTATCGGCGTCCATTGGCGGTTACAACTTTTTCGCAGTTGGCACCACATCTCCCACTGCGCGTTTGGGCAACTGGTTCGTGCCCGCCATGAAGTGGTCAAAATTCTGTTCGGCCACACGAGACCACAGTATCTGGTCGTCGCGGAATATTTTCCAGGCATCGTAAATTTTTTTGAATTTCGGATTTTTCGCCGATTCTTCGGCGTAGATTTCATTGGCCGCATACCAACACGCGGTCAAAATCTCCCGGCTGAAGGGGCGCAATTGCACCTGGTGGTTGACCACCAGCCGCCGCAGCGCCGCCGGGTTGAGTGCATCGTATTTGGCCAGCATGGTGACATTGGCCTCGGCACACGCGGCCTCCAAAATCGAT
>JANPNJ010000136.1:0-3199 GCA_031427395.1 Burkholderiales bacterium | reverse complement strand
GCGCTCGAGATAAAACAGCGAGCCGTCTGATGAAACGGCCAGTGCGTCATAGTCGCGTTCCGCGACCGGCAACCCGACCACGCGTTGCTGCAGGCCATCAAAATCAATGCGCACGGGTTTGGGTGGCTTGGCAACAGCGTCCGCCTTGGCAGAAGTGTCGGGTTTGCCAACGACCTCCGGTTTTGTCGGCTGTGCCACCGCCGCTGCTGCGCCACTCTTGGCGCTGTCTCTAGCGGCGGGCGCGTCTTTTTTATCTTCTTCATCACCGGTGCGTGGTGCCATCGGCGATTTGCCGTCGGCCGCCAGCACCAATGCGTACAGTCCATCGCGCACCGGCCGCTCCTGGGTGGACATATCCAGTCCAACCTGGGATGGGCCTGAATTGATCGATGCGGTGAAATAGAGGTAGTCGCTGCCGGCAAAAACCGGGTTATCGGCCTGACTCAGGCCATCGGTGACCGTGACACTCTTGCCGGTGGTCAGATCGTGAATCCTGATCTGGCTGAATAGGTTGTCTGCGGCAACCGTATAGGCCAGCCAGCGGCTGTCCTGCGAAAACGAAATCTTGATCTGGCCGCGCGCGCGGCGGTTGTCAATCAACTTGATGTTGCCCTGGTCAATGGCGATGGTGAACAAGTTCAAGTTGTTGTCAGTAAACGCGATGGTCTTGCCATCTGCCGCCCACGCCTGCAAAGTGAAATAGCCTTTTTTCCCGAGCGGGAAGGATTGGGACTTTTCAAGTCCCGCCTGATCGCGCAGAACCAGCTTGTGTTGCATACCCGCATCAGAGATGTAGGCGACACGCTTGCCATCCGGGCTCCACAACCCGTCCTTTTCGCGGACACCAGAAGTCTGGGTCAGATTGCGCATGGAGCCATCCTTGATCGGCACGGTAAATACGTCACCGCGCGCACTGACCACAACCCGTTTGCCGGTTGCCGACAATTTTGCCGACGTCATATTGCCGCTGGCATCTTTCCACTGCGGCCGGGTTTGAATGGTTTGTGCATGGATGCTGATGGCAAGCTCGCGAATGCGGCCGCTTGAAGTGTCGAGTTCCTTGAGTCGCCCACCGACTTCGTAGACCACCGTGTTTTCAAAGGCGCTTGCGCTGCGAACATCCCACACCGTTTCCTTGGTCAGTTGCCGCACGGCTTTTGTGGTGCTGTTGTAGACAAACAAATTGGCCGCGCCATCGTTGCGATCCGAGATAAAAACAACGTCGTTGCCAACCCAGATGGGGTTGGTGTCGGATGCATTCACATGCGGAATTTTTTCCAGTGTGCTTTTTGACGGGTTGATAATCCAGATTGGCGGGGTGCTGCCACCACGGTGTTGACGCCAACCGCTGGTGCCGGAATAAGCCGCGCGGTAGGGCTGATAGGCGAGTTGGCTGCCGTCCTTTGACCAGCCACCCGCAAGTGCGAGTGCCGCCATGACTTTTTTCTCCGCGCCGCCATCCACGGAAACCTCATACAACTGGTTGCTGCGGGCGTTTGCAATCTCGCGCGGCGAGGCAAACAAAACGCGTTTGCCGTCAACGCTCCAACCGTTGACCGTGTCCGGACTGGAGTGCCAAGTCAGACGCTTCGGGTTGCCGCCCCCAACCGGGATAACGTAAACGTCGGTGTTGTTGTCGTAACGGGCTGAGTAGGCGATCCATTTGCCATCGGGCGAGAATGACGGCGCAAATTCGTCGGCGGGATGGGCGGTGAGCCGCGTGGGGTTTTGTCCGGCGCGGTTGGTGACCCAGATATCACCGGCGTAAACAAACGCGATGTGGTCACGCGACACACTGGGTTGCCGGAGCAGCATGGTGGGTGTGTTTTGGGCAAGTGCATTGGCACAAAACAAAACGACGAGCACTGCCAGGATGGCGCGCACCGAAACAAAGTTGGAATTCATGACTCACTCACTGGAAGGGTAATATTAAGTTGACGTGCATTGTCACAAAACGACGACCTGTGTTGCATGGTGGCGTGATTTGAAGCGGCCGCACGAATTATGGCCGAATGCGGTCACGCTTGGAACAGCACCTGTTCAGCCTGTCGCCGTCTTGCGCCAGACGCTCGCCAGCCATGGCTGCTGCTCGCGCGGCAGGCCGGGTGGCCGGTAGTAGTGGCTCAATTCGGTAAAATGCGCCGCCGCCATATAGCCGCGCCAGTGTGCCAGATCGTGATACGCGCCGTAGCGGCTGCCGTTCCAGCCCTCATGGTTGTCGCCGCGCGGATTGGATGAAAACAACACGCCGCCCGGCTTGAGGCTGGTGTGCAATTCGCCCAGTATGCGCGGCAATTCCTGGTTGGGCACATGGAACAGGGACGCATTGGCGAAAATGCCGTCAAAGGCGGCAGCGGGCAGATCAAGCCGCAAAAAATCCTGGTGCCAGACCTCGCAGCCGCTGTGCGCCCGCGCCATTGCCGCAAACCGCGCCGAGCCGTCCAGCCCGGTGGCGTGGTGGCCGAGATCGGTCAGGGTTTTCAGGTCGCGCCCCCGGCCCGCAGCCGAAATCAAGTATGGCAAAGGGCGGCGTGCCGGTGATGTGTTTGATCAGGCAATCAATGTTCTGGCTGACATCATGCCCGCGTGTGCCTGACCAGAATTCATCGGCGCGCCCGTCGTAGTGGGCAAGGGTGACATCGGCGATATGGGCGAGGTCGGATGGGTTGAGCTTCATGGCGGCAATCATCGCATGAATGGCCGGAATTGTTTCTGCCGGCAGCTTGAAAAATCCGGCGTGGCTGTGATTTAATCAATTGCCTCCATCGGCATATTCCAAATCGACTGACCCAGGAGAATTCACCATGAGCAAAAGCAAAGACACAAAAAAAATGACCAAAAAAGAACCTGCCAAATCGCCCAAGGAAAAAAAGGAAGCGAAGAAGCTGAAAAAGGAAGAGAAGAAGCGCGGGTAGTCAACAATTCCGGTCGTGCCACTTTCCAAACAATGGCGCAGTCATTTTTGACGCAACTCGTCAAAGAACGTCATTCCAGCGGAGGCTGGAATCCAGCACTTTGTATCACTGAAAAACGACTGGACTGGGTCCCAGCCCCCGGCTTTAACCGAGATTTTCCATTAGGGTTTGGGATGACAACGAGGCTATTTTTGAGTGGATTTTCTGTTGACTGACGAACGAATGGCTGGCCATTCGAGAGGAAGAAACAGGAAATACGCCAAAAATAGACCGTTGGCACCCAA
>JANPNJ010000135.1:0-2746 GCA_031427395.1 Burkholderiales bacterium | reverse complement strand
CGGGATCGCCTGCATGGCACCAAACACATTGGCGTGCATCACCTCGTCAAATGCCTCGCGTGTGGGCGCAGTCGATGGCGTGACATTGGGGCCGACCACGCCGGCGTTATAAATGCAAACATCGATACTGGTGCCAGCGAGTGCATTGGCGAGATTTTGAAAACTTTCAGGGTCGCTCACATCAAGGCGAATGGCGGTGGCACCGGCGGCGGCGAGCAGGGCGTCCTGCTCGGGTGAACGGCAGGTACCGATGGTCAGCCAGCCGTCCTTGCGGTACTGGCGGACAAACTCAAGCCCCAAACCACGGGAAGCGCCGATGATGAGAACGGATTGCATAAGTCCTTGTATGGAGCGCGTTTTCAGGCATTTATGGCTGGAAACTAGCTACTGTACTTGTGTTTGTCAAAAATAGTAATTCTAAAAACCACGTCGTCCCAGCGGAGCCTGCCCCGGCATGCTTAAAGCCGGGGGCTGGGACCCAGTCCGTAGTAACTCATTGAAATGACGATGGACTGGATTCCCGCCTTTGCGGGAATGACGGGGGTGTGATTTACACCATCTCCACCGCCATCGCCGTCGCTTCACCGCCGCCAATACAAAGCGAAGCAATGCCACGCTTGCCGCCGCGCGCCTTCAGCGCGTGCAGCAAGGTCACAATCAAACGCGCGCCTGATGCACCAATCGGATGTCCCAACGCACACGCACCCCCGTTGACGTTGACTTTGTCGTGCGGCAGATGCAAATCCTTCATTGCCGCCATGGTCACCACCGCAAATGCCTCGTTGATTTCATATAGATCAACATTCGCCGGGCCCCAGCCGAGTTTTTTGTGCAGTTTTTCAATCGCGCCGACGGGTGCGGTGGTGAACCACTCCGGCTCGTGCGCATTCGAGGCGTGGCCAACAATGCGGGCAATTGGTGTGATGCCGCGTGCTTTGGCATCCGACTCTTTCATCAAAATCAATATCGCCGCGCCATCGGAAATCGACGACGACGACGCAGCCGTGACCGTTCCATCTTTGTTGAAAGCGGGTTTGAGCGAAGCAATTTTTTCCGGCTTGCACAAGCCCGGCGGCTCATCGGTCGCCAGCACCGTGTCGCCACCCCGGCCTGATACCGTGACCGGCGCGATCTCGGCGGCAAACGCGCCATTGGCGACAGCGGCCTGCGCGCGGCGCACACTTTCCGCGGCAAACGCATCCTGGTCGGCACGGGTGAAGCCATATTTGGCGGCGGTGGCATCGGCAAAGATGCCCATGGATTTGCCGTCGTAGGCATTTTCCAGGCCATCAAAAGCCATGTGGTCGAGCACCTTGACATGCCCGTAGCGATAACCCTGCCGCGCCTTGGGCAACAGGTGCGGCGCATTCGACATTGACTCCATGCCACCGACCAACACAATGTCGGCCGAGCCGGCGGTGATAGCATCAAAGCCCATCATGGCGGTCTTCATGCCCGAGCCGCAGACCTTGTTGACAGTGGTGCATGTGGTGCTGCTGAGCAAATCCGCACCCAGCACCGCCTGGCGCGCGGGTGCCTGGCCGAGTGCGGCGGGCAGAACGCAGCCGATGATGGCCTCGGTGATGTCTGCCGCTTTCAAGCCTGATTGGGCAACGGCAGCCTTGATGGCAACAGAGGCGAGCTGCGGCGACGACAAGCCCACCAGTTGGCCATTCATGGAACCAATGGGGGTGCGTTTGGCGGCGACGATGACGATGGAATCAGACATGGGTTACTCCTTGGAAATAATGGGATGCGGGAACTGTCGGGTGCTTGAACAAATTCGTGAGCCAATTTTGAATTGGATTTTATCTTGCGGATACCTGCGGCAACGCAATATTATCGGCCATTGGGGTGCGATCTGCGCCAATCCTCCTGAATGTCGCGGCTGAATCAAGCAGACTGGTCTATAATCTGGTCTGATTATAATTTGTGCCAGGAGAAAAACCATGAAAATTGAAGTCGGCTCTTACGAGGCAAAAACAAAACTTCCCGAATTGCTCAGGCAGGTGAAATCCGGCAAGAGTTTCACCATCACCAACCGCGGCGAGGCCATCGCCGACCTGGTGCCCAGCGCGGGTGTGCAAAAACAGGACAAGGTGGCAGCCGCCACCAAACTGAAAGCGTTCATGCGCGCCGATCCCATACTTGGAGTGGACATCAAAAAACTCATTGAAGCAGGGCGCGCATGAAATTTGTGCTGGACAATTCAGTGACCATGCGCTGGTTTTTTGGAGATGGCAAACCATCGGAACTTGCCTATGCCGCCAAAGTGCTGGACCAATTGAAAACGGACGATGCCATCGTGCCGGTTACATGGGCGTTGGAAGTGGCAAATGTCATTGCCAGGGCGGAGGCAAAAAAACTTGTGACCGAAGCGCGCAGTGGGGCATTCCTGGAGATGCTTGAAGGCGTGGGTATTGAGGTGGACAGCGCCACATCGTCGCACGCACTTTCTGACACCCTTCAGCTCTCGCGTCGCTACACGTTATCAGCCTACGATGCCTCCTATCTGGAGTTGGCGCTGCGCCGGGGGCTGGCGTTGGCGACGCTGGATATGGACTTGCTGAAGGCGGCAAAGAAGGCTGGTGTGAAGAAGTTGGGTTGAATTTTAGTCGCGTGCGTTCATCTACAGAAAAATGATCTACGCACTCTCCCCAAACAACTCCCGCCCAATCAGCATGCGGCGGATCTCATTCGTGCCCGCGCCAATATCGTACAACTTCGCATCACGGAACAAGCGCCC
>JANPNJ010000134.1:0-2560 GCA_031427395.1 Burkholderiales bacterium | reverse complement strand
CCGGTGATCGCCATCAGCATGGCCAAGATAAAGTCGGCGAAGCCGCCATACCGCAACCTGGACGTGCACACGCTCATGGAATGGCTGGCAGGGCGTGTCGGCCTGGCGTATTACCACATTGATCCATTGAAGGTCGATATGCGTGCGGTGACCGATGTCATGTCGGCGGACTATGCCAACAGGCGCAACATCCTGCCGGTCGAAGTGCAGGGCAAGGATGCGGTCATTGCCACCGCGGAGCCCTACATCACCGGCTGGCAGCGCGAGCTGTCCGACATGCTGAAAATGAATTTGCGGGTGGTGCTGGCCAATCCGCAGGACATCACCCGCTACATTGGTGAATTTTATAATTTGTCGCGGTCGGTGAAACGCGCCGAACGCGCCGGCACTGGTGGTGGCAGCCTCAACAACTTTGAACAATTGGTCGAAATGGGCAAAAGCGGTCGCACGCTTGATGCCAACGACCATCATATTGTGGTGCTGGTGGATTGGCTTTGGCAATATGCCTTTGACCAACGCGCCTCGGATATCCATCTCGAGCCGCGCCGTGAAACCGCCACCATCCGCTTTCGCATCGACGGGGTGTTGCACGAGGTATATCAAATGCCGGCGGCGGTTGCCAACGCGGTGACCGCGCGCATCAAAATCCTCGGCCGCATGGACGTGGTGGAAAAACGCCGCCCGCAGGATGGCCGCATCAAGACCCGCACCCAGGACGGCCTCGAAATCGAATTGCGGCTGTCAACCCTGCCAACCGCGCATGGCGAAAAACTGGTGATGCGGGTGTTTGACCCGGAAGTGCTGGTGCGCGATTTCGCCGAGCTTGGCTTCACACCCGAAGATGACACCAAATGGCAGGCGCTGATCAAAAATCCGGGCGGCATTGTGCTGGTGACGGGGCCCACCGGCTCGGGCAAAACCACCACGCTTTACACCACGTTGAAGCAGCTCGCCACACCCGAAGTCAATGTCTGCACCATCGAAGACCCGATTGAAATGGTCGAGCCGTCGTTCAACCAGATGCAGGTGCAGCCGCAGATTGACTTGCATTTTGCCGACGGTGTGCGGGCGCTGATGCGGCAGGATCCGGACATCATCATGGTGGGCGAAATCCGTGATCTGGAAACCGGCGAAATGGCGATCCAGGCCGCGCTCACCGGACATCTGGTGTTGTCCACCTTGCACACCAATGACGCGCCCACAGCGGTGACACGGATGCTTGACCTTGGCATTCCGGCCTACTTGTTCAATTCGGTGGTGCTGGGCGTGATGGCGCAGCGGCTGGTGCGTACGCTGTGCAAACACTGCAAGGAAAAAATCGCATTCGACAAACCGGAGGATCTCAAGCTTTGGCAGGATCTGGTCGCGCCGTGGAAAGGCGAGCCGCCCAAGGAAGTATTCCGGCCGGTTGGCTGCATCGAATGCCGCAACACCGGCTATATGGGGCGCATGGGCATTTACGAAATACTCATCATGAACAACGACCTGAAGCGCCTGGTCAACGAGCGCGCCGATATTGTCGCCATCACCGAGGCCGCCTACAAGGGTGGCATGAAACCATTGCGGCTGTCAGGCGCCATGAAAATCGCCCAGGGACTCACCACCACCGAGGAAGTGCTGAAGGTTGCGCCGCTGGCGTCGTAGTTTGGTGAAAACATGAACGGGTGAGAAAAAATCCTCACCTCCTCACCTCCTCACCTCCTCACCTACCCACGGTTCTTGCGCAGCGTCTCGACATACACCGGAAAATCCCCCGTCTGCCGGTCGGCGAAATAATGTTTGAGTGTGGCCGAGATGGTGCGGAAGGCCAGCTCATCCCAGGGGATTTCATGTTCCGCAAACAGGCGCACTTCCAGGCTTTCCGTGCCTGCCGCAAAATCCACATCCAGCAACTCGGCGCGAAACAACATATAAACCTGTGAAATGTCGGGCAAGGACATAACCGTGTACAGCGCCAGATTGCCAATACGCGCACACGCTTCCTCGCGGGTCTCGCGCATGGCACCGGCTTCCAGC
Organism: Burkholderiales bacterium; assembly: GCA_031427395.1. GTDB lineage: Bacteria > Pseudomonadota > Gammaproteobacteria > Burkholderiales > Usitatibacteraceae > UKL13-2. Next base: position 544 of record JANPNJ010000134.1, on the reverse strand, counting down.
GTTTCGTTTTCTTCCATGAAACCGGCCGGCAGGGTCCATTTGCCGTGGCGCGGCTCGATGGCGCGCTTGCACAGCAATACTTTGTCGCCATGCACAGGCAGCGCGCCGACCACAATTTTTGGATTGAAATAATGGATGTGCCCGCAGGCATCACAGACATCGCGCAAATGGTCGTCGCCGTCGGGAATGCGTGCAACCACATGCGCACTGCCGCACTGACTGCAAAAACGCGGGGCAATATGCGTCATCGGCTGCGCCGGCACTGGTAAACGAAAGCCCCGTAACGAGCGTTCTTCATAGGGGGGCATGGTAGCATACGGCGATTTTCAACATTGGAAGAAGGGTCAAATTTGTGCGTAACAATCGCCTGGCGGCAGCGGCAATATTGATGGTTTCCTGGATGTGTGCACCACAGGCCTTAGCACAGGTGGTCGTGGTGCTCAATTCCGGCGAAGGCACGGTAAGCCTGATCGACAAGACCAAAAAAGAGGAAATCAAACGCTTCGCCGTTGGCAAGGAGCCGCATCATTTGATGGCCACACCG
>JANPNJ010000133.1:0-3390 GCA_031427395.1 Burkholderiales bacterium | reverse complement strand
GTTTCTGGAGTATCTCGCCAGCCCGGCGGCACAGGATTATTTCGCCAACGGCAACAACGAATATCCGATCACCGGCACGCCCGCCAACACGGCGCTCACCGCACTCGGGACATTCAAGCGCGATGCGTTGAGCATGGAAATGGTCGGCAAAAATTATGCCGCTGCCGCAAGGATTTTTGACCGCGCGGGGTGGAAATAGCGGGCGGCTGTGTTGTGTATTTGGCAATGCCTGCACTTGCATTTTTCATGCGGATGTGATAACAATGCCACACATTGTCCAACCGGAGGCCGCATGATTCAATCCGCCGTGTCGCTGTTGCTTGTCACGTTTTTGAGTCTATTGCCCATCGATGCGTCGGCACGGCCTGTTCCCGGCGCAATCGCCCCGCCCAAGTTAGTGGTGGTGGTGGTGGTCGACGGCTTGCCGCAGGAGCAACTGCTTAAAAATTACGACCTGTTTGCTCCCGGCGGCTTTCGTCGCCTGATGGACAAGGGGGCGTGGTTTTCCGACGCGCACCAGGCACATTCATTGACCGTCACTGCGGTCGGGCACGCCGCCATCCTGTCCGGTGCCTACCCGTATCAGCATGGCATCATCGGCAACGAGTGGCGCGACCGCGACGGTAAATTGATGTATTGCGTGGGCGACGAAGCACACCACTATCTCGATGGCTCGCCCGCCGGAGAAAATGACGGCACCAGTCCACGCAATTTGCTGGTGAGCACCGTGGGTGACGAGCTCAAATACGCAAACAACAATTTGTCGCGCGTGTTTGCGGTATCCGGCAAGGATCGCGGCTCAATCCTGCTCGCCGGCAAGACCGGTACTGCCTATATGTACATGGTCAACACCGGTAATTTTTCATCGAGCAGTTATTACATGAAACAACACCCTGACTGGGTCAACCAATATTTCGCCGCCAAACCACAGGACAAATATTTCAAACAGACCTGGACACCTTTGTTGAAACCCGAAGCCTACGCGCGTTCGGTCGCCGACGGTCAGGCGTATTTCACCAGCTATAAGCAGTTGCCCACCCGTTTTGGCATGCAATATGGTTTGGCGATGGCAGCGCCCAACCCGATTTATTACGGCCAACTCATGGCCGGCCCCTTCGGTGATGAGTTAACTGCGGATTTTGCCAAGGCCATTGTGGTCAATGAGGGGCTCGGCAAAAATCGCGCCGGGGTTGCGGACATGATTGGTGTGAGCTTTTCCAGCCACGATTACATCAACCACAATTTTGGGCCCGAGAGCATGCAATCGCAGGATCATCTGCTGCGCCTAGACCGCACCCTCGCCAAATTTTTTGATGCGGTGGATGTCCGGGTCGGCAAGGGCAACGCCTTGATCGTGCTGACATCGGATCACGGCTTCATGAACGCCCCCGAGTACGCCAAGGCGCGCCAATTTGACGCCGGTCGCATCGATTCGGCTGACATGCGCGCCGCCGCCAACCAAGCCCTCGAAGCCAAATTCGGCCTGTCTCGTTTGATAAAACAAACCTTCACCGGCGGTGCCACCCTCGACTATGCCGCCGCCGAAACCAAAGGGGTCACGCGCGGCGCGCTCGAACAAGCGGCGATGCGTGAACTGCTCGCTTTTCCCGGCATCAATTTTGTCTATACCCGCAGCCAGCTCGAAGCCGGCACCATGCCCGCCACCCGCATCGGCAAGCTGGTCACACGCGGCTGGAATCAGCACTCGGCGGTGGATCTGGTGGTGATCCAGAAACCGTTTTATTACTTCATGTCCAAAACCACCAAGTCACCGACCGTCTGTTCACACGGCACCCCCTACAGCTACGATACCAACGTGCCGCTGTTGATCGAAGGCGCGAAATGGATGCAACAGGGGCGCTATACCGCACCTGTGGAGGTAGTGGACATTGCCCCCACGCTTTCTGCCATCCTCAACATTCGCCCGCCGAGTGCCGCCGAGGGCAGGGTATTGACGGAAGCATTGAACACAAAAAATGTGAAACGCCAATAGGCGCGGGTAGTTTGGGACAAAAATGCCTGTAACACCTTGTCAGTAAAGTGGTTTGAACAACTTCCCCAATTCAACACGGCTCATCCTGCAGCAAGGGCAGGCAGGCTTGATCTGTCTGCGCGGTTTAAGAATTTATCTGCCAGCCAAATCGCCGCAAATCAATCTTTCCGCCGGTATCAAACATCAGTTGATGGCGGATTTCCAAAATGATATTGCGAGATGGAACCGTGAAAACAGTTACTCTTGAAGTGCGCGCGCCAAAGGATGCCATGGCGGCTTTTGCGAACGCATGGAAAACAGGCAAGGCGGAAAAATCCGCACGCATCGCTTTTGCCACGCCGGAATTGCTGTGGCAAGTGCTGACAGCCAAGCGCTGGGAATTGCTCAAGGTATTGTGCGGAGAGTAAATGGGGTCAGACACCATTAATTCCAATTGACCGTGATAGAATCAACCATCTTTTCCCCCACCAAAGATAGCCAATGGCACGCCTTCCCCGCTACGTCATCCCCGGCCAGCCGCAGCACATCATCCAGCGCGGTAACAATCGCCAGGACATATTCGTCACTGACAACGACTACCAATTTTTTCGTGATGCCATCGTCGAAGCCGCAGGCCGGTTTGGCCTTGCCATTCATGCCTATGTCTGGATGACCAACCATATTCACCTACTCGCCACACCTGCTTATACCGACAGCATCAGCAAGACCTTTCAATCGGCAGGGCGCAAATATGTTCAATACTTCAATTTCACCCATAAACGCAGCGGCACGCTGTGGGAAGGACGCTATCGTGCCACGGTGGTGGATACCGAGCAATACTTCCTCAAGCTGATGCGCTACATTGAAATGAACCCTGTGCGCGCTGGCATGGTTGCCCATCCACGCGACTACCCGTGGTCAAGCCATCGTCGCTATGCTTACGGGACGGACGACCTGAACTTAAGCTGGCTGATTGAGCACGACGAATACACGCGGCTTGGTTTGAACACCAAAGAGCGCTGCCCTGCTTATCGGGCGCTGTTCAAGGAGGTGGTTGACATGGATGAATTGGGATTGATCCGCGACGCGAGCCACAAAGGCTGGGCGCTGGGCAATGAGAAGTTTCAGCGCGAGATTGAGGCGTTGTCATCAAGGCGTGCGTCATCGCTGGGTAAGGGCAGGCCGAGGAAGGTGGCGGAAAATAATGGTGTCTGACCCCATTTTTCTTCGAGAATTTTTACCTTCATACCAACAACGCCGCCGCCACGCTGCGCCCTTCGCTCATCAGCACGTTGTAGGTGCGGCAGGCGGCGCCGGTGTCCATGACATCAAAGCCAATGCGTGCCTGCGAAAATGCCGCGAGAATGCGCGCATCGGGAAAACGGAACACGCTGCCCGAGCCGAACACCACAATGGTT
>JANPNJ010000132.1:0-5536 GCA_031427395.1 Burkholderiales bacterium | reverse complement strand
CGTCCGTGCAGGACAAACAACGATGAAATCTTGCCGTCCAAGGCTGTTTGAATGGCATTGAGATGTTCCGTGCGTTCAGTCAGCATCAGCACCTTGCGTCCCTGACCATAGGCATTTACGACCTCGGCAGAAATCGCGTCTGTTCTGGTTTGGTCAATGGCAAGGTGCCGGAATACATCCTGAATCCCCGCTTCCTGCGGCAAATCAATCCGCGAGTGCAATGTGTATGGCGTGACTGCCAGATCGTCCGGGGCACCCGTGGGCTTGGCGGCGGTGTGGCGAATTGGCCCGCATTGCATGAAAATAATCGGTTGCTGGCCATCGCGGCGAATAGGTGTGGCAGTCAAGCCAAGCACGTATTTGGCTTTGGCCTCCTTCAGAATCGCATCGAACGACGCCGCGCCGACGTGATGGCATTCGTCCACAATTACGTGACCGTAGTTTTCGACTAGCGAATTCACTTTACCCTGACGTGACAGCGATTGCATCACCGCGATGTCAATTTTGCCTGTCGGCTTCGCCTTGCCGCCACCGATGGTGCCAACCTCGCCCTTGCCAACGCCCAGGAATGATTGCAAGCGTTCCTGCCATTGCTTGAGCAGTTCGGTTCGGTGCACCAGCACCAGCGTGTTTACACCACGGCGCGCAATCATTGCTGCGGCAGTCACCGTTTTGCCAAACGCAGTCGGCGCACACAGGACACCGGCATCGTGATGCAGCATGGTGGCAACAGCAAATTCTTGATCCAGCCGTAACGTACCGGCAAATGCCACGTCCAGCGGCGACCCCACATATCGTTTATCGACCAGCTCGCAGTCAATTGCGTTGTCACGCAGCAGCGCCAGCGCGGCATCCAGGCAACCGCGCGGCAGTGCGATGTGATTGGGATGGTTTTCGGCGCAGCCGATTATACGAGGTTCATCCCACACTGAGAAACGCATCGCCTGCTTCTTGTAAAACTCCGGATTCTGGAAGGCCGCTAAACGAATCAACCGGTTGGCCAACGACTGCGGCAGTTGTGCCTTTTCGAAATAGATCAGGTTAGCCAGCGTCACCGTGAGCGACGTCGGCATCGACCCGACCAGCTTCATGCTGACGGATGCGGATCGTTTCCACGGTTCTTTTTGATCTTCCTCGTCAATGAACGTCACATCGAGTGGGTGCGCGTTGCCCGTCGCTCTAAGGATGGTGGGTTCGATGTCGTGTGCCGGCATGGTCAGGATGGAGGCTAGTAACGCCCACTGATCCGGATAAGGCCGCAAATCAGCATCCACAAACACGCTGCATCCGTTCTCACGTGGATGCTTCTGCAGTGACAGCGCAATCAAATTGCCGAAACCGCCTTTGGGCATAAAATCCTGGTTGGGGAAACAAGCGGTCGTAGGATCCGAGTTTGAGTTGGCGGGTGCGGGCGCAGGTGTGGCTGATGATGGCCGTGCCGAGTCGGCGCGCATCCCGAGCCGATACACTGCCGGTGAAGAAAATCCACGCGTGCGCGCCGTTGCCGGAGCGGGATATTTCAAGGGCCACAGGCACGCCCAGTTCGTGACACGACTGGTAAAACGCCTTGGCATCCTCACGGAAAGAAGCCTCGTCGAAATCAGCCGCAAGAAAATGGCAGGTGTCGTCAGCCAGCAGCGGATAGACGCCAATGGTGCGTTTGCCAGCGAGATGCTCGTAGATGACTGTATCCGACAACGGAATCAGCAGACGGTTGTTGCATTCCCCGCATTTGATGCGCGGCTTTTCGCAAACACCCGCCAGCCACTCATTGCCACAGGCCGGTGCGTAGCCAGATTTGCCGGTTGTTTTGCTTTCCCAGCGGATTGGATAAACATCGGTGCGCCCGCGAAACAGCCGACGAAATAGCGCCACCTTCTCGGCAGTGGAAAGGCGGGATGTTTCTGGCTCATTTACTGGCGGTGCAGGCTCAGGCGGGGTTGGTTCGGGTGGCAAACGCCACGCGATTCCGTGATCTTCCAGTAGCGCGATCAGGCGGGTGTTTTCGCTTTGCAGCGCAGCCAACGGATCGCGTTCAATCATCGGCCCCATACTCGGCAAGCAAGTAGTCCATATCGTCACCCACGCCATAGCCGAAGTTGTGACTGGTGTGGCGCACGGCATCCAGCCTGTCCCATAACGGCTGGCGTTGTGTGTCGGCCAAATTGGCGATGGTTTTTAACGCCTGCTCGAACATACGCACCAGTGCAGAAAAGTAGCCCTCGTCGTCCATGCCAAACTCATGGCTGAACCCCGCTGCCCGCTCGCAATAAAACACCATCAGTTCGACCAGACCTTCCGCTTGGCCGATAGCTTTCTTGTAATCGGCGATAGGCTTTTTCGCCTTGGCGACCGAGAAATCCTGATTCTTGAACACATCGGGCGATAGCCAGCGGTCGATGATGAGCTTATATGGTTTGAGCATATCGTCGCCCAGACTGAGACGGGTGTGAACGAAGGTTTGGTTATCCTTGCTGGCGACGTACAGGTCTTGCATCAGCCCGAGCAATCCGACGCGGTCGAAATCGGCCAGTCTGGTTTTGACGTCACTCCACGAGGTTGAGTTTTTCTTGGTGGCCATTCCTTATTCTCCGCCACCGCCGGGCTTGTGTTCAGCCTCGATTTGCTTGATCACCCTGTCGAAATCACTCTCAAACAACCGATCCTGCACGATGCGGTATTTCTCGAATTCACTTTCAGCATGCGCCTTGGCGATTTCTGCCGTGACTTTTCCCGCGTCTTGCAAAACCTCCCGGTCGGTCGCCTCGATGAACCGGTTCAGGCGGCTTTCCCAGTCCTGCATCGTCATTGGGATCTGCCGCAGCGCCATGTCCTCAGCCACGTCCAGATAGGCCGAAACCAACCGTTGCAACTGCGCCATTTCGTGCTCATCCAAATAATTTTTGGCCACGACCACGTCGAATTTCTGAACTTTCCCTTCGGGAGCGTCCTTCCATGAGGTTAGCCCTATATTGTTTTTCGCGGCATCGGCGCGCTGGTAGATGATTTCTGCCGCCGTCTGGCCATGAATGGCCCAATGCAGCTTGTTTTGTACGGTGGCGAAAAAACGCTTGGTGGCCTGCGCCGTGACGTCGTAGTCAATCGACGTGGCGTAAATGTCAGTGATTTTTTGGTAGAACTTGCGCTCCGAGAGGCGGATTTCCCGAATGCGCTGCAACTGTTCTTCAAAATACCGCTTGGTGATAACTGAGCCGTCATTCTTCAGGCGCTCATCATCCATCGCGTAGCCCTTGATGGTGGTGAATGATTCAATGACGGTGTTTGCCCATTTGCGAAACTGCACGGCGCGTTCGGAGTTGACCTTGTGGCCGACGGCGATGGTCGCGGCGAGCTTGTAGTGCATGGTGTTATAGCTTTTACCGTCTGCCGCAGTTATTCGAAAATTTCGAATAACTGCTTCTTCCTGCAGCTCACTGTCGGCAAACACCTTTTTCAGGTGGTAATTGATGGTGTGGGTTTCAACGTCATAGAGCAGCCCCATCATCTTCTGAGTGAGCCAGACGTTTTCATCGGCATACACTGCTTCCACACCACCTTGACCGCTGGCGGCGACAAAGGTCAGATATTCGGCCGCTGATGAACGGGCAAGTGAGACCTCATTTTTCTTGGAAACTTGTGGTTGCTTGTTCTTGCTCATTCAAGTCCCCATCTTTTCTGATGGTGTAAGTTTTTCATTGCGTACTTTAACGAAAGCGAAAGCAAAATAATGAAAGTGACAAAGAAGGATAACCCATTGGACGCAATAAAAGCGCCACGAATTTACCCTCAATTTTAAATCTGCAGTGGTACGACACAAGACAGCCGGGAATCTCAGTACCGCCGAATGTTCCCGCAAATTTGACGTGCTGCCAAAATTGACTCGACGATGGGAGAAACAATACGAAGCGGGGCGGGTATCCGAGCACTTCAATTTGGTGGAGCCGGGCGGAATCCTTTTTTGGCTGCGCCAAAAAAGCCTCCACGTCGGGTGCTGCATTACCCTCCGATTTCGACAGCGGCAAGCAATGCTTGCCGAAACCCTGTCTCCATCCTCGCGCCATGCATGGCGCTCGGATTCGTGAGGCACAAAACATGAAGCAGTTCATGTTTTGTGTCCACACTCATCCACCGTCCCGTCGGTTCAATTCCGCCCTGATTTCGTTCAACAAATGAAAAGACCACCCGATGAAACTGGGTGGTCTTTTCATTTGTTGGTGGAGCCGGGCGGAATCCTTTTTTGGCGTTGCCAAAAAAGCCACCTCGCGCCCTGCATGGCGCTCGGACTACGGCAGCGGCGAGCGGTGCTCGCCGAAACCCCGCCTCCGTCCGCCGTCCCGGCGGTTCGATTCCGCCAATTTCGATCAACAAATAAAATGACCACCCGATGAAGCTGGGTGGTCATTTTATTTGTTGGTGGAGCCGGGCGGTGAAGGCTGCCCCCCTATCTGGTTGGCTGTCAGCCCTCCAAAAGCTTCCCGAATCGTCCAAACGTGATCGGTGATGCCAGCTTCCATCGCGGGCGTAATCCCAGACCCTGTTCTCGCACGCCGACGCCGATGCTCGCTTTGGCGCCAGCGTGTTCTGGATTCGCGAGGGCATCCTGCCCACGTCGGAGGTGGCGGAGTTTCTGGGGTTTTGGCAGACGCGCCGGGACGGCGGTAAACGCGGTATCGTAGAGGTCAGATCATGATCGCGAACGACATGGAACTCGGGGCAACGCGCGAGAGGGTTGCCACGCTCGAACGCCTACTGCAGGCGCTGCGTGCGACAGCGCGCGCGGAAGAGTGGCCCGCGCTCAGCTCCGGCTACCGGCTGGAAATCGAGCGCATGCAGGGCGCGATTCTGGACTACCTCGTCCAAGGGGCGCCGTCGGCGCTCGCGGAATCGCGTTAGCGCGCCGCCTCTACGCCCTCCGGTTCCCATTCGCGATCGGGTGTCGGCTGATCGCGATGGCGCAGCCGATGACTCCCAATGTCCCAGGCTTCCAGCTTGGCGATAAACGGCGTCATGTCTGCCGGAAACGGCTTGCCTTGCTTCGCGGCAATGAACGCCGCAATCGCCAACCGGATCAACAGGTCCATCCGGTGCGTGACATGGCGCGCGCCGGTTTCAACACGCGAGAGTTGCACCGGCGTGACGCCAATGCGATCCGCGAACGTCTTGGCTGAGAGATCGACGCGGCGCCGGAGAAACTTGATCTCTGGCCCCACCAGGCGTGCGGGCTTCCGGACGATCATCCACGCCAGCAGGTCGTGCAACTCGCTCACAGCTGGGATCTCGAACTCCTCGTGGCCGTTCTCGCACACCCAGACCGGTACGTTGATCAACTGCACGTTGGACAGACCGGACTCGGGATAGTCGGTCGTCCTGCGCTCAACATGCTGCGGCGTACCGCATTCCGTGCATTTGCGAATGGCGTGATCAGACATCGTGACCTGTGATTACCGTGAGGCGATTCAGCGCCGGCTCCAGTGCGACGACGATGGCGAGCGGCTCGTTGTCGTAGTCCACACCAGCGATCGTGTAGACCCATTGC
>JANPNJ010000131.1:0-3564 GCA_031427395.1 Burkholderiales bacterium | reverse complement strand
GACCCAGGCCGCACGCGACGGTGCCAGCGATATCCATATTGAACCCTATGAGCGTCATTCAAGCGTGCGCTTTCGGGTGGACGGTACGCTGCGTGAAGTGGTGCAGCCCAACCGCGCATTGCAGCGCGACCATGCCGCCGTGATGAGTTATCCGCGATCCGCCGAAGGCACACCGGTTGACTATGAGCGCCTGTATGCGCTGGGCATCGATGCGTGGCGCGTGATGCTGGCGCTGTTGCAGGACAGCGCCGAAAAAACCACGGACATTGCTACCAGCAACACCGGCAACACGGGCATCAGGATTGAGCGGAGCAAACGCAACTTTGCGCCCATTGACGGCGTCACCGGACGCATTTCACTGGAAGGCAACCAGTTTTTGCGCAGCTTGCCACTGCTGGAAATGCGTGACGGCCGTCCGCAATTGGCCAAAGCCGCCGAATGAAACTGGCAGCGTTATTCGGCCGCAGGGCAGACGGCGACAACGCCGAACGCATCGCCGAAAATTATTTGCGGCAACACGGCCTGACCACCATCACCCGCAATTACCGCTGCCGCTTTGGCGAAATTGATTTGATCATGCAGGATGGCGACACCACTGCGTTTGTCGAGGTGCGTTATCGCGCCTCAGACAATTTTGGCGGCGCGGCGGCGAGTATCCACCCGGCCAAGCAGCGTCGTATCATCGCTGCCGCCGGACATTATTTGACGGCCATCCGCCATCCACCGCCGTGCCGCTTTGATGCCATACTCCTGAAAAAGCTGGATGCATCGGAAGTGGAGTGGATCAAGGACGCATTTGGCGTTTGACCGCTGCAGAATCAACCCTGAAATCATGGAGAGCCACAAATGAAACGAATTTTGACAGGCACTTTTCTTTTGCTGGGCATGCTCACCCTGCAAGGCTGCTTCCCGCTGGCGGCTGTCGGCGTAGGCGCGACCGCACTGGCAGTCGGCGACCGCCGCTCCACCGGCATTTATGTCGAGGACGAAAATGTCGAATGGAAGGCGCGCGTCATCCTGCTCAACCAATTCAAGGACACCCACGTCAATGTCACCAGCTACAACCTCGTGGTGCTGCTCACCGGCGAAGTCAATGACGAAAAAACCAAGGCTGACATTGGTGAGGCGGTGCGCAAAATCGCCAGCGTGAAAAATGTCACCAACGAAATTGCCATCGGCGGAAAATCGTCCCTGGGCGGGCGCTCCAACGACACCTTGATCACCACCAACGTGAAAGCGCGTTTTCTGGGTGCCAAAGATTTTTCGTCGAACCATGTCAAGGTCGTGACCGAGGCAAGCGTGGTGTACCTGATGGGCATCGTCACCAAAGAAGAAGGAGAGGCGGCGACCGATGTGGCACGCACCACCTCGGGGGTGTCGCGGGTGGTCAAGGTATTTGAGTACGTGGAAAAAGCGGCAAAAAAATAATATCGGCGGGCGTTTCCAGACATTTTTGGCTGAAAACGCTTGCTGGACGGGCACAAAATGCGACCGGCTTTTGAAAATAAATTCACCGAACCCGCGATGCTGGCGGCGCGCGCCCTCGGCCTGCCGCAGCCGGTGGTTTTCACCAACGGCGTGTTTGATGTACTGCACCGCGGGCATGTCACCTATCTGGCTGAGGCGGCGGCTCTGGGTGCCTCACTCATTGTCGCGCTCAATTCCGATGCGTCGGTGAAGCGGCTGGGCAAGGGTGACGACCGGCCGGTCAATACACTCGAGGATCGCATGGCGGTCATCGCTGCGCTGGCATCTGTCTCGCTGGTGACCTGGTTTGATGAAGACACGCCGATTGCGCGTATTTTTGAGGCGCGGCCCATGGTATTGGTCAAGGGCGGTGACTGGGCGGTGGACAACATTGTGGGTGCACCGGAAGTGCAATCGTGGGGCGGCACGGTGCATTCGATTGCATTTCAACATGCGCGCTCCACCACCGCCATGCTCGCCAAGATTCGCGGCACCGGAAAATAATGCCGCACACCAATCCGCTGGTGGCATCTCTTCACGCCATTGTTGGCGACGCCGGTCTTGTCACCTTGCCCGCCGACATGGCACCTTACCTTGCCGATTGGCGCGGTAATTTTGCAGGCCAAGCTGTGGCCGTGGTGCGCCCCGCCAACACCCATGAAGTCGCGGCAGTGGTCAAGCGGTGTGCCGAAACCAAAACGCCAATCGTGCCGCAAGGCGGCAACACCGGTCTGGTTGGCGGTGGCGTGCCCGACAACAGCGGCAATGCCATTGTGCTGTCACTCAACCGCATGCACCACATTCGCGCCATCGACACCGACAACGACACCATGACGGTTGAGGCCGGCGCGATTTTGCAAACCGTGCAGGACAAAGCGCGCGCAGTCGAGCGGCTGTTTCCGTTGTCACTCGCCGCCGAGGGAAGCTGCACCATCGGCGGCAATCTTTCCACCAATGCCGGCGGCACCAATGTGCTGCGCTACGGCAATGCGCGTGATTTGGTGCTGGGGCTGGAACTGGTCACCCCGCAAGGGGACATCTGGCATGGCCTGTCGGGCTTGCGCAAGGACAACACCGGCTATGATCTCAAGCACTGGTTTATCGGTGCCGAGGGCACACTCGGCGTGATCACCGCCGCCACACTCAAATTATTTCCGCTGCCCAAAGCGCGCGCGGTGGCATTGGCGGCGGTGGCCTCGCCTGCCGCCGCCGTGTGTCTGCTCAATCGCATCAAACGTGATTTCGCCGATCGGCTGGTGGGATTTGAATTGATTGCGCGCGTTTGTCTTGATCTGGTGTTGCGCCACATTCCCGACACGCGCGAACCTTTTGCCGAGCATCACGCCTGGCAGGTGCTGATCGAGTTGAATGATGCCCGCGCAGATGCGCCGCTGGCGGAATGGCTGGAAGCCGCGCTGGCGGGCGCGGTTGAAGCCAATGAAGTGCAGGATGCGGTGATCGCCCAGTCGGAGGCGCAATGCCTTGCCCTGTGGCGATTGCGTGAGGAAATTTCCGAGGCACAGCGGCGCGAGGGCAAAAACGTCAAGCACGATATTTCCGTGCCGATTTCCCGCATCGCCGCTTTTATCGAAAAATGCGATGGCGCGTTGCGGCAGGTGTTCCCGGAAATTTCGCTGGTGTGTTTCGGCCACCTGGGCGACGGCAATCTGCATTACAACTGCGGCCTGCCCGCGCAGGGCCTGATGAATGCCGAAGCCATCAACCAGATTGTCTATGCACATGTGGACGAATTCGGCGGCTCGATCTCGGCCGAACACGGGCTGGGGCAACTCAAGCGCGATCAAATCACCAAACACAAATCGCCGCTGGCACTCAACATGATGCGCCAGCTCAAACACGCATTGGACCCGGACAACATCATGAATCCGGGCAAGGTGTTGTAGATTTTTTTGGCACTTCTAAATATCCCAATAACCCCAAACACTTCGTCATCCCGGCGAAAGCCGGGATCCAGCGGCGTTCATGTATTTGAAAATATAACAGGACTGGATTCCGGCCTACGCCGGAATGACGGGGTTATTTTTATTGTGAACTCGCCATTCCGCGGGCGTTTTCAGGCAAAAACGTCCCAAATAC
>JANPNJ010000130.1:0-2329 GCA_031427395.1 Burkholderiales bacterium | reverse complement strand
GCTGGCTTCCGAAAACAAAACCCTCGCGCACCCGGCATCGGTGGATTCGATCTCGACCTCGGCAAACCAGGAGGATCATGTGTCGATGGCGACCTTTGCCGCGCGCAAATTGGGCGACATGGTGGAAAACACCGCCTACATCCTGGCCATCGAATTGCTCGCCGCCGCACAGGGCATCAACCTGCGCGCCCCGCACCAAACCAGCCCCGCATTGCAAATCGCCATGCAGGCGGTGCGCGCGCGCGTGGCGCACTACGCGCTTGACCACTACTTCGCGCCGGACATTGAAATCATGTTTGCCGCGGTGCGCGGACGGGTGTTTTCCGCACTGTGTCCGTTGGAGGGGAAGTCATGATGGATGATCTGAGACTGGATACATCGCGGGTGATTCGCGCCCCGCGCGGCAATACCCTGTCCTGCAAAAGCTGGCTCACCGAGGCCGCGTTTCGCATGATCCAAAATAATCTCGACGCGGAAGTCGCCGAGCATCCCGCCGCGCTGGTGGTGTATGGCGGCATCGGCCGCGCGGCACGCAACTGGGCGTGTTTTGACGCCATCCTCGCCGCGTTGCGTGAGCTGAACGACGACGAAACCCTGCTCATCCAAAGCGGCAAACCGGTCGGTGTGTTTCGCACCCATGCCGATGCGCCGCGTGTGTTGATCGCCAATTCCAACCTGGTGCCGCACTGGGCGACGTGGGAACATTTTCACGAACTCGATAAAAAAGGCCTGATGATGTACGGGCAGATGACGGCGGGGAGCTGGATCTACATCGGCACGCAGGGCATCGTGCAGGGCACCTACGAAACTTTTTTTGAAATGGCCAACCAGCATTTCGGCGGCAGCGCGCGCGGCAAATGGATTTTGACCGGCGGCCTCGGCGGCATGGGTGGCGCGCAGCCGCTGGCCGCGACCATGGCCGGCTTTTCGATGATCGCGGTGGAGTGTGACGAGAGCCGCATCGCCTTCCGGCTGCGTACCCGCTATCTCGATCAACGTGCTGCCAACCTTGATGAAGCATTGACAATGATCGATGCGGCAAGGCGCAATGACTCAGCCACCTCGATTGGCTTGCTCGGCAATGCCGCCGACGTGTTTGCCGAGCTGGTTGCACGCGGCATCACGCCTGACGTGGTGACCGACCAGACCAGCGCACACGACCCGATAAATGGCTACCTGCCGCAGGGCTGGACGTTTGATGAGTGGCAGCAGACACGCAAACACAATCCGGCGCGCATCACCATCCCGGCGAAACAATCCATGGCACATCAGGTTGAGGCCATGCTGGCGTTTCAAAAGTGCGGCGCGGCGGTGGTGGATTACGGCAACAACATCCGGCAGATGGCGCTGGAAATGGGCGTCACCAATGCCTTCGACTTTCCCGGTTTTGTGCCGGCCTATATCCGCCCCCTGTTTTGCCAGGGCAAGGGGCCGTTTCGCTGGGTGGCGTTGTCAGGCAATGCGGAAGATATTTATCGCACGGATGCCAAGGTCAAGGAACTGATTCCAGACGATGCGCATTTGCACCATTGGCTCGACATGGCGCGGGAACGCATCGCCTTCCAGGGGCTGCCCGCGCGCATTTGCTGGGTGGGCGTGCAGGATCGTTATCGACTAGGGCTCGCGTTCAACGCGATGGTACGGAGTGGGGAACTGAGTGCGCCAATTGTCATTGGCCGCGACCACCTCGACACCGGCTCGGTGGCCAGCCCCAACCGCGAAACCGAGGCGATGATGGATGGCTCCGACGCGGTCAGTGATTGGCCGTTGCTCAATGCCATGCTCAATGTCGCGGGCGGCGCGACGTGGGTGAGCATCCATCACGGCGGTGGGGTGGGCATGGGGTTTTCGCAGCACGCCGGCGTGGTGATTGTGTGTGACGGCAGCGAGGCGGCGGACGAGCGGCTGCGGCGCGTGTTGTTCAACGACCCGGCCAGCGGCGTCATGCGCCATGCGGATGCGGGTTATGAATTGGCGAAACAAACGGCGGTGGCGGCGGGGTTGAAGTTGCCGATGGTTTGATGAAGTAAAACACGGGCAAAAAAGCACAAACTACAATACCAAAGCCATATTCCAGCCACAAATGCCGCAAACACCGCATGGATAAACAAGTTATACAATTTGACGGCCTGCTGCGCCATGTCCAACTGGCGACCATGGATGCGAAAGATCACGTCATTCGTGATGGTGCCATCGCATGGCATCTTGGCAAAATCGTCTGGATGGGGCGCGACAACGATGTGCCGAAAAATGCCAGCGTCACCAATGAAATACCAGGTGAGGGCGCGTGGGTGACGCCCGGTTTGATTGATTGCCACACACATCTGGT